>SVSU01000032.1 GCA_015064135.1 Oscillospiraceae bacterium | reverse complement strand
CAGAATGCTGTGCGCGGTCTTTTTATCGGAAATCGGCAGTTCCGTGCCGCAGGAGGTCTTGATGACGTTTTTCAGAAATTCCGCGGCAGTCTTTTCCGCAGGATGAGGGATGGGGTTCAGAACAATGGTGAAATCGGCAATGGGGGCATTGCAAACAGTAAGTTTTCTCATAGCACATCTCCTTTATCGGATTACCGTCCCGCAAAATTATTTGTCCACACATTAAGGCGGAAGTTGTAGGTTTTTATATCCTCGTGGAACTGCGCAACCCTTGCCTCATACTCCTTCTGTTCCTCCGCTGTCAGGTTCCCCTTGATGCGTGATTTAACGAACAGGTCGGTGTAATCAAGGGAAGCGCGGCTCCGTCTGATGTGGAATCTTTCTTCATCCGTTTCGGCAAGGGCATATGCTCGCTCGAACATGGCAAGTGCCTCGTCGATGTGCCCGCAAAGCCCCGTCAGGTAGTTGCCGGGATAAGCAGGCTGGTAGGCGGTGGGCACATATTGGATGCGGAGGAAGTCACGAAGTCCCGGGATAAAGACCACATCCGTACTGAAGAATGCCGCACCGATGTCCGCGCGCTCGAAGCACTTCATTTCACGGTCGGCTGTGACCTTATGCTCCAGCTCAATGTAGCGGCGAATCTCCTCCCAGCCCTTGCCGTAGTAGGCACGGAGAAACTCGCAGATGTGGCGTTCGTACTCCTCCTCACTCATGTAGGGATCCCAGAGAAGCCTGCCGATCAGATATGCTTTAAGCTGGGGATAGACACCGCCTGCGTTATCAGAAGGATTGCACTCCGCAAAGAAGTGTATCGTGCCGCAGTCAGCAAAGAAACGGGCATTGTCACGGAGGGAGGTGAGAATGGGGAAGGGAGCATTGAAGCTGCACCAGTTGGTGATGTAGTTCCATACGGAGATCTGGTGCGCCATCTTGCCCCACTCCGCCATTTCCTTTCCGTAAACATCGGCATTGGTGGGGCAGTTCGGGTCGTTGAGTGCATGACGGGAGCAAGCCTCGATGGTACAGTAGCGTACGATGACGTTGTGTCTTGCTTTCGTTATTTTCGGAGGTTTTCTGGAGTATGTGTAAGCGAAAGTTCGCACAAGAACGTCGGGGAATTCCTTTTCCACCGCCTCAGCCACTGCATTGACAAAGCGGATCATGGTGCCTGCCTGGCTTCCCTCCTCCTCGTCAATAGCGGCACAGCGTTCGCATTGGCAGTAGTTCGTGTTGTCGCACTGGGACACTTCGGCGATCTTTATATCGGGATTCTCCCGAAGCTGCTTCAGAACGTTTTCGGTGACGATGCGGATTACATCGGGGTGGCTGAGACAGAGCTGACCGCCTTCATTTGTGTCGTTGCTGCATCGGATGCGCCTTCCCTCACCGGTGTCCTCGTCGATCACATAGGAGAAGTATTCGGGATGCTCATCAAAGTAAATCCCGGAAGGACAGAGGCTGTCGAATGTGTGGCAGGCTCCGTTGACGGGCTCCACACCGCCGTACTTCTCTCCCACGGGAGCGCAGTCGTTAAGACGGGAATGGGCGCTCATTTCCGCGGAGGTTGTATGCTGATGGCAGGTGGTTCGCCGCGCTGAAAAACCGGGGTTGTCAACGATGTCAAGGTTTGCCGGAACCTCCGCCTCGCCCTCCGTGGGAATCACCTCGCAGTCGTCGGCAAAATAGCGGTAGCCTATGTATTTCTCCGCGAAATCGTATGCGGCGTAGAGGGTACCTCGTGCGATATTGCCATGAAGATAGAGGCTGTTTTCGTCCGTCCTGATGCGGAATCCGTCCCATTTGATGTCGGGGTCGGTCTCACGGGAACCGATGAAAATGCCGTGGTCGGCTGCCTTGTCGGAAATGGGCAGATTGACGCCGCAGGAAGTCATAATAACACGCTTCAGAAACTCCGCTGCCGTTTTTTCAGCCGGCTCGGGAATGGTGGGCAGAACGAGGGTAAAGTCGGCAATATCTCTGCCGCAGATGCTGATTTTTTTCATACCAAATGCTCCTTTGCAAAATATATTATGTAAGGCAAAAAATCTCAATTGTCTTTGTGCACATTATAGCAAAGCATTCCTCAAAAAGCAATGGGTTTACAAAAAAAATTGTATTATTTTAATGAAAAAACAACATCCCCTTTTTTGTCACCGCGCAGGAAATACGGAAACAAAAAAGGGGATCGTCAAACTTTGAAAAAATCAGATATTCAGTTGGAAATTTTCCTCCCCACCGACGAAGCCGACAGACAGCTCCTCCGATTCCGAGGTTTTAAGTTCGGTGGGATCAATGGTGGGCACAGCGAGGTATTCATCATTGTTTTTGGTAAAGCATACCGTACACAGCGGATCGAATACCGAGGCATACTTTACCGCCGCACGCACAGCCTTCATATCATCCGATACAGTCAGCGCAACACAACGTGCAGGGCGCAGCATATCCGCAGGGCAAAGCCCGTCCAATCGGGCAGAGGGCCGCTTCAGGAGATTGTTGGAACGGATAAAGTACTCCTTATTGATAATCAGCAGCTGTATGTCATCGGAAAGTGCAAAAGTACGAAGCCTTGAGAAATCATCGCTGTCGTAAGTCATGATATTCAATTTCAGTCCGTAATATTTGTCGCTGAAATAATCCTGCATCACGGAAATGGTTCGGCTGAATTGTTCCCGTGCCGATGCATCGGAAGCAAGGAGGAGGAATTTCCGGATCCCGTACTTCTGCCGCAGTTCGTACACTGCCTCCAGCGCTTCAAGGGTAACATCCGTTTTTCCGCAGACAATACGAAACTGTCGCTTGTCAAGAACGCTGCGCACCGTCTCCGCATCTTTTCCCCGAAAACAAGGAAGAGCACTCATTCTGGCATAATAATTCTCATCTGCCAAGCAGTCGGTGTTGCCGAAAGCAAACTCGGATTCCTCAATGGAAAGCTGAACTTCTCCGGGAACAGAATACTCACTTCTGCCGAAATATCCCTGCCCGAAAATACAAGCCAATGCCTCTCTGACAATGGTTTTTCGCCTTGTCTTGATTTCCACGTCATTCCCTCCGTTCCATGACACAATACTACATATTATTATACCACAAAAAGCAGGTTTTGTCTATATGAAATTACGACATTTGAAACACAATAACTTTCCCTCTTGCAATCCGGAGAATTTGGTGGTATACTATTCCTCGAAAAAACAAAAACGGAGACCGTATAAAATGACAAAAAGCAAAACAAATGCCCGGGGGATCGTGTTCCTCGTTATAACCGCCGTTGTATGGGGCTTTGCCTTTGTGGCGCAGACCGTGGGCTCGGATCATGTAAACACCTTCACCTTCAACGCCATTCGCTTCGCCCTCGGCGCGTTGTCTCTGATCCCCGTAATCCTTTTGTTTGAAAAAGGGGCGGATGACAAACGAAAAATGAAAACCACAGTAACAGCAGGTGTCGTCTGCGGCACGGTGCTGTTCTCAGCTTCCACATTACAGCAGTACGGAATCGAACTATACAACAAGGCAGGCTTCGGCGACGGTTCGGGCAGAGCAGGCTTTCTTACGGCACTGTACATGGTGATCGTGCCCCTCATCGGGCTCTTTTTCAGAAAACGCCCGTCGGCTGAAACCTGGTTCGGTATCGCGTTCGCAGTTGGGGGACTGTTTCTCATCTCCTTCACAAAGGGATTTGCGGTAAGCTTCGAGGATCTTGTAATCATCGGCTGTGCCTTCCTTTTTGCGATACACATCACCGTGATCGACCGCTTCGGTGAGGATATGTACTCCCTCCGCTTCGCCATGACTCAATTCATCGTATGCGCAGTCCTCAGCGGAGTTTTCTCGGCTGTGGGAACAGCAACCGGACTTATGGAAGCCAACACCCTCGCTGATATCAAGGCGGCGGCGCTCCCCATCCTGTACGGCGGATTTATGTCCGTGGGTATTGCATATACCTTTCAGATACTGGGTCAAAAAAATGCAGAACCGGCCGTGGCATCCATCATTATGTCAACGGAATCCATGTTCAGTGCAATCGGCGGCGCAATTATCCTCGGCGAGACTATGACAACCCGAGGCTACATAGGCTGCGCGCTGATCTTTGTGGGTATCATTCTGACTCAGGTGAAGATTTTCGGAAGAAAAAGAGCATGAACAAAAAAACTGTGAGACCAAACGTCATCTCACAGTTTTTTCATCTCAATTTCCGATAATATACGTCTCCGTCTGCTCCGTCTCAATCACCACCGAAGCTGTCGGGGTATGGGACAGGCCAAAACTTATGGATATGGCATCATCCACCGCCGTCATCAATTCCGCATCCAGATGTCCCATTTTCTCCCCCAGCCGCTGTTTGTCAATGGTTCGGATCTGTTCAAGAAGGATCACGGAGTCTTTCTGCAGTCCCACGCGATCGGCATAGATATCAATATGTGTGGGCAGTTTATTCTTCCCCAACTTGCTGGTGATCGCCGCCGCAATAACCGTGGGGCTGTATTTGTTTCCCACATCGTTCTGCACAATAAGTACGGGACGAACACCGCCCTGCTCACTTCCCACCACGGGACTCAGATCAGCATAAAATATGTCTCCCCGTCTGATAATCATTTTTGTTGTTCCTTTCTCCGACTGTTTCTTTGATGTTATTGTTCCCTGCCGATGGCATGGGTATGCATCCGAGGTAATCAATTCAAAAAGATTTAATCTTTGTCCCCCGTTCCTTCACAGGCAGTATATTCCCTCATGAAAGATTATGTTCATCAAAAAAAATTCTGTTTTCCCGTTGCATATGACTGTCGAATCTTATATAATAATATAGGAAAAGCAAAACAATCGGAAGGATGTCTCATAATGAACATACTCGACAATATAAAAGGAAAGAAAGCAGCTCTCCTCGGTGCGGGAGTTACCAATATGCCCCTTGCGGAATTTCTCGCGGCTCGCGGCGCTTCCCTCACTGTCAGGGATTTGAAAACAGAAGATGAGCTTGGTGAGAGAGCAGTTGTGCTTCGCAATCTGGGGGCTGAACTTATTCTCGGCGAGGACTATCTTCGACCATTCAACGAGGATGTGATCTTCCGTTCCCCTGGATTCCGTCCCGACCTGCCCTCCCTTTGCGCGGCACAGGCGGAAGGAAAGATTCTCACCTCCGAAATGGAAACCTTCCTCTCCCTCCATCCCTGCCCCACCTATGCGGTAACGGGAAGTGACGGAAAATCCACCACCACCACCGTAATCTCCCTCATGCTCCGACGTGCTCTGGGGGACGAAAAGGTGTTCCTCGGCGGAAACATCGGCGAACCCCTGCTTCACCGCTATCCCATGATGAGCGAGGATTCCGCCGTTGCCGTTGAGCTCTCCAGCTTCCAGCTTATGACCATCGATGCTCCCCTCGAAGCGGCGGTTATCACCAACATCACCCCAAACCACCTCAACTGGCACACGGGTATGGATGAATATATCGAAGCAAAAAAGCGTATTCTCCGTCAGGCAAAACGGGCAGTGCTCAATTATGACAACGATATCACACGGGAGATCGGACTTTCTCTCGCCGACACCCCCGTTACATGGTTCAGCAAAAATCCTCTGCCCTATGGTGTAATGAAGCCCACGGACCGCGCGGTGTATCTCCATAACGAAGATATGTACTACCTTCCCTCCCCCCATGCCGAGGCGGTCTTTCTTATGAAAACCATGGACATCATGCTGCCGGGTATGCACAATGCGGAAAATTACATGGCGGCGGCAGGGGCGGTCATCGACACAGTCTCACCCGAGGAAATAAAAGCGGTGGCATCAACCTTCGGCGGTGTGCGTCACAGATTGGAGTTTGTTCGTGAAAAGGACGGGGTGCGCTTCTACAACGGCTCCATCGACTCCTCCCCCACAAGGACGGCGGCGGCACTTTCAGCCCTCGGCGACCGTCCCATCGTCCTTATCTGCGGCGGTTACGACAAAAACATCCCCTTTGAGCCTCTGGCCGATGCGGTACTTTCACGGAAAAATGTGCACACAATAGTGCTGACAGGTGCCACACTCCAGAAAATCGAATCGGCGGTAAAATCCCACCCACTGTACACAGAACGCGCGGCAGAGGGCTTCCGTATCCTCCTCTCCCCGAGTTTCGACGATGCGGTACACTGTGCGGCAGATGAAGCAAAATCGGGAGATACCGTCCTCCTCAGCCCTGCCTGTGCCAGCTTCGATGCCTTCCCGAATTTTGAAGTGAGGGGAGACCACTTTAAGGAACTGGTAAACGCGCTGTAAGAAGAAAACAAGGTCACAGTGCGGATTCTCTCCCGAATTTGCATTGTGACCTGTTATTTAAAGGAAAAACAAAAAAATTTGAGCAAAAAACTTTTCCTATGTTTGTAAAAAAACATTGACAAAGGGTTGATTATATGGTATAATAAGACTACCTCTGCAGAGGGGTCTTTTTTTGTGTGCAAAAAACCACAGGTTCAGCCTGCGGTAAAGGACCAAACCACTGCCGAGGGAGGTACAATTGGTTTATACCAAAATTCTAAAGGAGGTGCCGATCAATGAGAGTTAAGATTACTCTTGCCTGCAGCGAATGCAAACAGCGTAATTACGACACAAAGAAGAACAAGAAGAATGACCCCGACAGACTGGAACTCAACAAGTACTGCCGTTTCTGCCGCAAGCACACACTGCATAAGGAAACCAAGTAATTGAGTTAAGGAGTAAAAAAATGGCTGAAAACGAAAAGAAAGTTCAAAAGTCCGACAAGCCCTCTTTCTTCTCCCGTATCGGAGCTTGGTTCAAGTCGCTCAAGGCTGAGTGCAAGAAGATCACCTGGGCTTCCGCTAAGCTCGTAAAGCAGAACACAATTCTCGTAGTTGTCTGTGTTGCCATTGTCGCAGCTGCAATCGGAATTCTCGATTTTGCATTCTCACAGACCATCCAGGGACTTGCCTACATCTTCTGATTGGTATCCCTCAATCTGCGCCGATGCCGCGGAAGATAGATGAATCTTTGTCCGTCAAGCGGCATTTAAAACCTGATTATTATGGAGTGGTGAAGCATGAGCGATATCAATGAAATGAATGAAGGCTTGAAATGGTATGTTGCACATACTTATTCCGGCTACGAAAACAAGGTTAAGGCTAACCTTGAGAAGATCGTTGAGAACAGAGGTCTCGGCGAACTGATTACAGACATCCGCATTCCGACGGAAACCATTGTGGAATCCGATGGAGGCCGGGAACGTGAAGTGGAAAGCAAGATTTTCCCCTCCTACGTTCTCATCAAAATGGTAATGAGCGACGAAACATGGCATATCGTGCGTAATATCACGGGTGTTACCGGCTTTGTCGGCCCCGGATCCAAACCCGTTCCCCTCACCGAGGAAGAAGCGGCTGCCATCATCTCCGAAGAGCCCGTGACAACCACCGCCACATCCTTTGCGGTTGGAGATACTGTTGATATTATCGACGGCATCTTCCGCGGATACAGCGGCAAACTGTCCCTGCTCGATGTTGAGACAGGTGAATGCACGGTGATCGTCTCCACTGTGGGACGTGATATGCCCGTCAACCTTGATATCAAGTGTATCAAAAAGGCTCAGGATAATTAACGGTCGGTACACACACCCACGGGTTGATCCCCAAAAGTGTACCAAATCAGTGGGAGGAAGAAAAATTTTTCTAATTCTTCCGTCATAAACCACACATGGAGGTAATTTGCTATGGCAAAGAAAATTATTGGTTATGTCAAGCTCCAGCTTCCCGCAGCGAAGGCAACTCCCGCCCCCCCTGTTGGTCCTGCACTTGGCTCTTACGGTGTTGCAATTCCTAACTTCACAAAGGAATTCAACGAAAGAACAAAGAACGATATCGGTCTGATCATCCCCGTTGTTATCACAATTTACGCAGACCGTTCCTTCTCCTTTATCACAAAGACTCCTCCCGCAGCTGTTCTGATCAAGAAGGCTTGCGGTATCGAATCCGGCTCTGCTGTTCCCAACAAGACAAAGGTTGCTACCATCAAGAAGGATCAGATCAAGCAGATTGCAGAAACCAAGATGAAGGACCTGAATGCAGGTTCTCTTGAAACCGCTATGAGCATGATCGCAGGTACAGCACGCTCCATGGGCGTTATTGTAGAAGAGTGAGGAGGTAAGGTAGAATGTTTGTAGGAAAGAAGTATGCTGACAGCGTAAAGCTCATCGAAAAGAACAGACTTTACGATACTAATGAAGCACTCGCACTCGTTTGCCAGACCGCTAAGGCTAAGTTTGACGAAACAATCGAAGTTCACGTTCGTCTGGGCGTTGACTCCCGTCATGCTGACCAGCAGGTTCGCGGCGCTATCGTTCTCCCCCACGGTACAGGTAAGTCTGTTCGCGTTCTCGTATTCGCGAAGGGCGACCGTGCTGAGGCTGCAAAGGCTGCAGGCGCTGAATTCGTTGGTGACAACGACCTCATCGAAAAGATCACAAAGGAAAACTGGTTCGATTTCGACGTAGTTATCGCTACTCCCGACATGATGGGTGCCATCGGTCGTCTGGGTCGTGTGCTCGGTCCTAAGGGTCTGATGCCTAACCCCAAGGCAGGTACCGTTACCATGGACGTTGCGAAAGCTGTTAACGAAGCTAAGGCAGGTAAGATCGAATACCGTCTTGACAAGACCAACATCATCCACTGCCCCATCGGTAAGGCTTCCTTCGGCGCTGAAAAGCTGGCTGAGAACTTCAACACTCTGCTCGGCGCTATCATCAAGGCAAGACCTGCTGCTGCAAAGGGTCAGTACATCAAGAGCTGCGTTATCGCATCTACAATGGGCCCCGGCATCAAGGTAAACGGCTCCAAGCTCGGCTAATTAACCGATTTAACACAAAAGAAAAAGGATATGTTCCGCAATGGCCATATCCTTTTTTTGCGCCCTCAGGGGAACGCGCAATACTTCCACACACGCAAAAAGCAGGACGAATTTATCCATCCTGCTTTTTTGTTTGTTCTATTTTTATTGTGCTGAGTTATGCCTGAGCAGCATCAACGATCTTCGCGAACTTTTCGGGAACGAGAGACGCACCGCCGATGAGACCGCCGTCTACGTTTACCTTAGAGAGAAGCTCAGCCGCGTTTGCATCGTTCATAGAACCGCCGTACTGGATGGTAAGACCTTCCGCAGCCGCTGTGTCATAAAGACCTGCAACAACATTACGGATAATTGCGCAAACTTCCTCCGCCTGGTCGGGAGTAGCGGTGAGACCTGTGCCGATCGCCCAAACGGGTTCGTATGCGATGATGATGTTCTTCAGATCCTCAGCAGAGATGCCGGCGAGATCAAGCTTTGTCTGCATGGAAACGATCTCAGCCGTGATGCCTGCCTGACGCTCTTCCAGAACTTCACCGAGGCAGAGGATAACCTTCAGACCTGCGGCAAGTGCAGCCTTTGTTCTCTTGTTCACGGTCTCGTCCGTTTCACCGAAATACTGACGTCTTTCGCTGTGACCGATGATAACGTATTCGGCACCCGCTTCCTTCAGCATGGATGTGGAAACCTCACCTGTGAACGCGCCCTTTTCTTCAAAGTGCACGTTCTGTGCGCCGATCTTTACGTTTGTACCGCAGGCAGCCTCAGCCGCTACGGCAATGTCAACAAAGGGAACGCAAAGAACAACATCACAGCCGTTCTTGCCGGCGGTCAGCTCTGCCGTAGCCTTAACCGCTTCCTTTGCCTGGGAGGGGGTCATATTCATCTTCCAGTTGCCTGCAATGACAACCTTACGCAGTTCTTTTTTCATGATATGTTTTCCTTTATTTGATTTGAAAATATTAAAAAGGTTTGAAAGGGGTTTGGGGAAAACTTTCCTTAAAAGTTTTCCCCAAGAAAATACAATTATTCAGCATCCATGAGGCAAGCGATACCGGGAAGAGTCTTGCCCTCGAGGAGTTCGAGAGATGCGCCGCCGCCTGTGGAGATATGAGTCATCTTATCTGCGAAGCCGAGGAGCTCAACTGCCGCTGCGGAGTCACCGCCGCCGATGATGGAGATGGAGCCGGAGTCAGCAACAGCCTTTGCTACGGCACGAGTGCCGCCTGCAAAGTTTTCCCATTCGGAAACGCCCATAGGTCCGTTCCAAACCACTGTGCCTGCGCCCTTGATAGACTTAGTATAAAGCTCCTGTGTTTTTTCGCCGATATCGAGACCCATCCAGCCGTCGGGAATGGAGTCGGAGTAGATGGACATGAAGTCGGAGTTCTCACTGTATTCGCGAGCGATGATGTTATCAACGGGAAGGAGGAAGTTCACGCCCTTTGCACGAGCCTTTTCCATGAGCTCAAGAGCAAGCTCGATTTTGTCGTCTTCGCAAAGGGAGGTACCGATGCTGTGACCCATAGCGCGGAAGAAGGTGTAAGCCATACCGCCGCCGATGATGAGTGTGTCAACCTTTTCGATCAGGTTGTTGATAACGCCGATCTTATCGGAAACCTTAGCACCGCCGAGGATCGCAACAAAGGGACGAACGGGATTTTCGAGAGCCTTACCCATTACGGAGATTTCCTTCTGAATAAGGTAACCGCAAACTGCAGGGAGATAGTCAGCAACGCCTGCTGTGGAAGCGTGTGCTCTGTGTGCTGCACCGAATGCGTCGTTTACATAAATGTCAGCGAAGTCTGCAAGAGCCTTTGCAAGATCCGCGCCGTTCTTTGTTTCTCTTGCATCGAAACGTGTATTTTCGAGAAGAACTGCCTTGCCTGCTTCAAGAGCAGCAACCTTTGCCTGAGCATCGGGACCGATGAGGTCTTCTGCGAAAGTAACCTTATCGCCGAGAAGCTCGTTCAGTCTGTCTGCAACGGGCTTGAGTGTGAACTTTTTCTTGTCGTCACGGAGAGCCTTTGCCAGAAGTTCAGCCTTTGCAGCTTCCTGTTCTTCTGCGGGAAGTGCTTCCACCTTCTGCTTTTCCTTCTTTGTAAGGCCGAATCCTTCGGTGAAAATACTGTGCGGCTTGCCCATGTGAGAGCAGAGGATAACCTTGCAGCCACAATCAAGCAAATACTTGATGGTGGGGAGTGCGCCGACGATTCTCTTATCGGAAGTGATAACGCCATCCTTGAGGGGAACGTTAAAGTCGCATCTTACAAGGACTCTTTTGCCCGCCAGTTCAATATCTTCAACGGATTTCTTGTTGTATGTCATATCAACACCTCGTAAAATATAAAAATTTGCATACACTA
The DNA here is from genome assembly GCA_015064135.1 of Oscillospiraceae bacterium. Lineage (GTDB taxonomy): Bacteria > Bacillota > Clostridia > Oscillospirales > CAG-272 > UMGS1696. Next base: position 8,806 of record SVSU01000032.1, on the reverse strand, counting down.
ATAATATACCATATTTTTGTTACATAATCAACACTTTTTTCCATTCGGACAGAATTTTTTTTGCTGAAAACGTTTTTTTCGCCGTTTTTAATACCGTATGCCACAAAAAAACATGAGTTTCTTTTCAAAAAATGAAATTTTATGCTTTATCTCGCTAAAATTTAAAGAATGGTTATTGAAATTATGCGAAGATGCTGATATAATATAATTGCGTAGATTTTTGTATGCGCCACCCGTATGTGGGGGCATTATGCGAGAAAGGACTCTTTTAAAGAGAGGATTAGAAAAATGGATATGACTATCAACACACAAATTGCAAAGCTGAAAGAATTTGACGCCGAGATCGGCTCCATCGTTGCGGAGGAACTGGAAAGACAGAGACATGGCCTTGAGCTGATCGCCTCCGAAAACGTGGTTTCCGAGGCTGTAATGTATGCAATGGGAAGCCCTCTCACCAACAAATATGCGGAAGGCTACTCCGGCAAGCGCTACTACGGCGGATGCTATGTTGTTGACAAAGCAGAGACTCTTGCCATCGAAAGAGCAAAGAAACTCTTCGGCGCAGAATATGTTAATGTTCAGCCTCACAGCGGCGCACAGGCAAATACAGCCGTTTATTTTGCACTCCTGAAGCCCGGCGACACTGTTCTCGGCATGAGCCTTGCCTGCGGCGGACACCTGACTCACGGAAGCCCTGTCAACATTTCCGGTATGTACTACAATTTCGTGCCCTACGGTGTTGACGACAACGGCATTCTCGATTACGAGGAACTGGAAAGACTGGCAAGAGAGCACAAGCCCAAACTGATCGTTGCAGGTGCCTCCGCTTACCCCAGAGTAATCGACTTTGAGCGCATCTCCAAGGTTGCAAAGGAAGTTGGCGCTTACTTCATGGTCGATATGGCGCACATCGCAGGTCTCGTTGCAGCAGGATGCCACCCCTCCCCCGTTCCCTATGCCGACATCGTTACCACCACCACACACAAGACTCTCCGTGGTCCTCGCGGCGGTATGATTATGTGCAAGGAAGAACTGGGTAAGGCAATAGACAAGGCTATCTTCCCCGGAACACAGGGCGGCCCTCTCATGCACGTTATCGCGGCTAAAGCCGTTTCCTTCGGCGAAGCGCTGACACCTGAGTTCAAGGCATATCAGGAACAGATCGTAAAGAACGCAAAGGCGCTGGCTGAAGGTCTCCTGGCGGAAGGCTTCAATCTGGTTTCCGGCGGTACGGACAACCACCTGATGCTCCTCGATCTCCGTCCCTTCGATCTGACAGGTAAGGAATTCGAGCACAGACTGGACGATGTACTCATTACAGTAAACAAGAACGCTATCCCCAACGACCCCCAGTCCCCCTTTATCACAAGCGGCGTGAGAATCGGCACCCCTGCCGTTACATCCAGAGGCCTCAAGGAAGAGGATATGAAGACTCTTGCTCACCTCATCGGACTTGCCGCAAAGGACTTTGAAGGCTCAAAGGAATACATCAAGGCAGAGGTAACCAAGCTCTGCGAAAAGTATCCTCTTTATTGATTGAAAAAATAATGTGGGGAGATACTTTTTGAAAAAAGTGTCAGTATGCAAAGCATACGTCGCAAAGCACACGTCGCTCCCCCTCCTCAAAAACTTTTATACTGTTATAGTTTAGCGGGAGGGATGATATACACGAGAACACAGAAACCAAGGAGGTTATTATGCCGAGAGACGAAATGGACAAGACAATAACCTTTTCCATCAGAGATGAGGAAAGAGACCGTGAGCGCAGAATGCTGCTTCGCGCGGTATACGATGCGCTGAGCGAGAAGGGATACAACCCCATTCACCAGCTTGTGGGCTATGTGCTCACCGAGGATCCCACCTACATCACCAACTACAAGAATGCAAGGGGCATGATCCGCCGAATCGACAGAGATGAGCTGATGGCGGCTCTTCTCAAGGAATATCTGGATCTCTGATGTTACCCAAGCGAATTTTATCCGAAAGACTTCCGCCTGTCACAAGGCTGGCATTCGGCTCACTTACCGTCGGTCCTCTTCAGACCAATCTGCCCGTTGAAGAAGCCGCCGATGTGCTTGCTTATGCCTTTGACAGGGGGATCAATTTCGTTGACACTGCTCAGTATTATATCAACTATCCCATCATCCGCCGCGCGCTGGAGCTTTGCTCCTCCCCGGGGGATGTGATTGTTTCCACCAAAACCTACGCCTACTCTCGCGAAGGTGCCATTGAAGCGGTGGAGGAAGCAAGGTGGGAACTGAACCGCGATGTCATCGACATTTTCATGCTTCACGAGCAGGAGAGCATTCACACCCTCCACGGACACATGGATGCCCTTCAATATCTTCTCGAACAGAGGGAGAAAGGGGTAGTCCGTGCAGTCGGCGTATCCTGCCATCATGTTTCCTGTGTGGAAGGTGTGCTTGAGCTTCTTCAGAAAGAAGGGATCCGCCTTGATGTGATCCATCCTCTCTACAACAAAGCAGGGATCGGCATTGCCGATGGCGGTGAAGCGGATATGGCCCGTGTTCTGCCTCTTGCGCATGACAGTGGAATCGGGATTTTTGCCATGAAAGCGCTGGCAGGAGGACACCTCTGCGCTACGGCATCCGAGGCACTGTCCTTTGTGCTGGAAAAGCCATTCATTGACGCCTGCGCTGTGGGAATGCAGTCCCATGCCGAGGTGGATGCCAATATCGAGTTTTTTTCCGAAGGCAATTTTTCCGATGAGGCGCTCCATGCTCTCGGCGAGAAAAAACGTGTCCTCCACATTGAGGATTACTGCGAGGGCTGCGGTGCCTGCGTCAAGCGTTGCCCTCAGGGAGCCCTTTTCTTGACGGATATTACCGTTGAAGCAGAGACCAATCCCTATGACTTCTCCTCGGATTTTGCAGCGCAAACAAAAGAAACGGAAAGAAAAACCGTCAGATATGCGGCGGTGGATCATAGCAAATGTGTGCTCTGCGCTTACTGCACAGCCGTCTGTCCCCTGTTCGCACTGAAGGTATATTGAATATGATAATAAAGACAAACCACGGGTCAACAGATCATGTTCCTTCGGGGGCAGTGGTCATGCTCGGCTATTTCGACGGCTTCCACAAGGGGCACATGGCTCTGGCGGATGCCGCCCAAAAGATAAAACAAGAGAAAAACGCACCGTGTGTCATGCTCTGGACATTCGCTCATCTTGCAAAAGGAAAGGCGATCACAGACAACGAAGAAAAGGCAGCGGCGTTTTTTTCGTATTTCCGTGATGCATACGATTCAGCGGATCCCGTGGTGGTTTTTGAGGATTTTTCTGCCGTTTCCCATCTCACGGGCGAAGAATTTGTGAAAACAGAATTATCCCAAAGGTATAGCGCATCCGCTGTTGTCTGCGGCTTCAACTTCCGCTTCGGAAAAAACGGCTCATCAGGGGCATCCGATCTGGCGAGATACTGCGCAGAGTACGGCATCGATTGCTGTGTTGTCCCTCCCTTTGAACTTCACGGAAAAGCGGTCTCCTCCACGGAGCTGAGACAGCTTATCGAGTCGGGAGACGTGGCAGAAGCCGCCCAACGGATGGGACGCCCTTACGCCGTAACATCCGAGGTAGTTCACGGAAAGCGTCTCGGGCACTCCTTAGGTTTCCCCACGGTAAATCTGCGGATTCCGCAGGACAAGGTAACGCCCGCTTTTGGTGTATACGCTTGTCGGATAAAACTGCCGTCGGGGGAAATAAAAAACGGAGTCGCAAACATGGGCTCCCGTCCCACTGTAAACAGAGACCGGAAAGATGTGACCCTTGAGACATATATTTTCGACTATAACGGCGACCTGTACGGTGAAACGATTACGGTGTATCTCTTACGGAAATTGAGAGATGAAGTCCGTTTCGGCTCATGGGAAGAGCTTTCCGCGCAGATCGAAAAAGATAAGAAAAACGCCATCGCATTTTTTGAAAAGGAGGTTTTTACGTGAAAAAGAAACTTTTTTTGAGTCTTGCAGCAGTGCTCCTTATGCTTGTCCAGCTGATTCTCCTGCTTCCCGTTGGTGCGTTTGCCGACGAAACCACAGCCCTCACCGAACAGGAGCTGCCCGTTTCCGCCTATCGCCCTCCCGAGATAGAGCAGGCAAAAAGTGCACTTGTATATAATTTCGAGAACGACATGATGCTCTTTGAACACAACATCACGGAGCGTCTGTACCCCACTTCCACCGCAAAGCTGATGACCGCCATTGTAGCCTACGAAAAGCTGAAGGACAACCTGGGGGACAGCATCACCATTACCAAAGCCATGATGGACGAGGTTGTGGGCAACAATGTGGGGCTTATGGAAGGGGAGATCGTAACAGCCGAGCAGATGCTGTCCGTTCTCCTTGTGAACTCCGCCAACGATGCTGCCATTGTTCTTGCCTACGCGGCTTACGGAAGCGTAGAAGCCTTTGTGGCGCAGATGAACGAAAAGGCGGCATGGCTCGGGGCATACGATACATACTACGCAAATCCTACGGGAATGCACAATGATGCTATGGTGACAACGGCAAAGGACACGGCAATCATCGCAAAATATGCATACAGCATCCCCCTCATCGTTGAGCTGACCTCCACCCCCAAATATGTGATGGAGGGAACCAATATGTCGGATTACAGGAACATCTACAACAGAAACTGCCTGATCTCCAAGTATTACAATACCAACTATTACTACGAGAGGGCGCTGGGCTTGAATGCCGGGTCTACCACCCAGGGCGGCTACTGCATCGCGGCTGTGGCGGAGGATCCGGCTTCCGGGCTCACCTATCTTGTGGTGGTCATGGGGGCTGAAGGCGAGGATGCCACGGTGTACAGTTATATCAACGCCATAGAGCTCTTTGACTGGGCTTTCGAGGCGTACGGCTACACCGAGGTTCTGTCGGCAAACAAATTCATCTGCGAGCTGGATGTGGAGCTTTCCTCCACCCTTGATTATGTAACGCTGGTTCCTGAAAGATCAATCTCGGTATATCTCCCCACGGATGTAGATCCTGCCACCGACATCCGCATCAGCTACAACACCTTTGAGGATTCTCTTGATGCTCCCGTAGAGAAGGGTCAGACTGCCGGAACCATCACGGTACTTCACGGAGAGGATATTCTCGGAAGCTGCGCCCTTGTAACCACCTCGGATATTGCAAGAAGCGAATTTCTCTACTTCCTCGCCCGAGTCCGCGTATTTGTGCAGGGCAGATTTTTCATAGCAACCATGGTCTCCTTTGTTGTGCTGTCGGTGCTCTATGTGTTCATCAAAGCAAGCTACAAGGAAAAGAAAATGCGCTCCCGTTCCATGAGACATTAAAAAACGGGGAAAGCTACCCGACGGAAGTTTTCCCCGAACCATATATAAACCTTACACAGTGCTGTCCCCGTGACCTGCACTGTTTTTCATTTTCTCTCTCCTCTTCTGTATTTCATCGGCGACACACCCGTTATTTTACGGAATTGACGAATAAAATGGGTCACATCGTTATACCCCAGTGACTCTGCAATGGAGGAAACCGTTCCCGACCCGAACTGCAGTGCGTTTTTTGCCGAATCGATTCTTGCGCGGATCAGATCGTCCACGGGGGAAGAACCGTAAAGGGCGCGATATACCGTATGAAAGCGAGATTGACTCAATCCCACAGCCGCCGCCATTTTTTCGACGGTCCATGAGTACCCGAGCGAGAGAAAGATCTCCCCCCTCAATTTCCTCAGCTTTTCAGACATGGATGCATCAACGGTATCTGCCGCGCTGTCATGATCTCCGCGGGACAATTTCAGGAACAATTCGGATAATTTCAGGAGGATAAGCTCCTCATACCCTTTCCGCCGAGCAAAGTATTCGCTTTCCATCTCCCTCACGATATCCGTAACAAAGCTTGGGTGCGGCGGATGAAGGAGAGTATCGGGAGGAAAATCCGATTTTTCAAGCAAAGGAGCCGGATCTCCCGAAAGGTGAAACCAATCGTGGACAAGCGGTACGGTGCTGTGAATATACTGGGGTGTGCCGGGGGTGTACAGTATACAGCTATGGGGTTGTGCATAAACATACTCACCGTTAATCAGTATTTCCGCACCGGTTGTGAAGTGGACAAAAACATATTCCCCGATCCCGTTTGGTCGAGTCAGGTGAAAATCGGCTTTTTCGGGCCACGCATGGCGGATTCCTGTAATACGAATCACACTTGCCCCCTCCTTTTTTACAATTATACAAATTATATCACAGACAGTAGGATATGTCAATAATTCGGTGGATTATGTCATTGAATTCGGTCATTGAAATTCGTATAATATAATTGACATATTACGAAACAAAGGAGAACGTGAAAATGATTTACAGAACCGAGCATCCGAAACCCCAATTCCGCCGCGAAAGCTGGATCAATCTCAACGGAGAATGGCAGTTTGAGATCGACCGCGGCAACAGCGGAGACGCAAGAAGGCTCTACGACGACAGCGTTACCCTTGGAGGAAAAATCAATGTCCCCTTCTGCCCTCAGAGCAAGCTGTCCGGTGTGGAGGACAAAGATTTTATGGCAGCTGTCTGGTACAAAAGAACCGTGGAGCTGACCGAGGAGCAGATAAGCGGCAATGTATATATTCACTTCGGTGCTGTGGATTACTCGGCTAAAGTATTCGTCAACGGAGTACGCGTCGGTGTTCACAAGGGAGGATATGTCTCCTTCAAGTTTGATATCACCACCAATGTGAAGGTGGGGACAAACACCATCTGCGTATACGCTGAGGACGACGAGCGCGACAGAATGATCCCCCGCGGAAAGCAGAGCGAGGAATACTACTCTCACGGCTGCGACTACACCAGAACCACGGGTATCTGGCAGACCGTGTGGCTTGAATTTGCACCGAAAACCCATATCGAAAAGGTAAAATACTTCCCCGATGCAGAAGCCGGTACTCTGAGCATCCTTGCCGACCTTGTGGGAGAGGGCGAGCTGAAGGTTTCCGCTTCCTTTGATGGAAAAGACTGCGGTACAGCTTCTGCTGTGTCGAATGGCGGACAGGTTATGCTTACCCTGCAGCTCACGGAAAAACACCTGTGGGAGATCGGCCGGGGCGGTCTCTACGACCTGACACTCACCTACGGAGATGATGTGGTACACAGTTATTTCGGTCTGCGCTCCATTGCATACCACGACTTCAAATTCTTCCTGAACGGCAAATCCGTATTCCAGAGACTTGTACTCGATCAGGGCTTCTACCCCGACGGCATCTACACTGCCCCCTCCGATGAGGAGCTTTGCGCAGATGTGGAACGTTCCATGGCAATGGGCTTCAACGGCGCCAGACTCCACGAAAAGATCTTTGAGGAGCGTTTCCTCTACCACGCAGACCGTCTCGGCTATATCGTATGGGGCGAATACCCCAACTGGGGACTTGACCACACCTACGCTGACTCCATCTACGGCATTCTTCCCGAGTGGCTTGAGGAAGTGGAGCGCGATTTCAATCATCCCTCCATTGTAGGCTGGTGCCCCTTCAACGAAACATGGGATATGCATGGCAGAAAGCAGTTTGACGGTCTGATTGACCTTGTTTACCGCGCAACAAAGTCGGCAGACCCCACTCGTCCCTGCATCGACACCTCCGGCGCATATCATGTGGCAACGGATATCTACGATGTACACAACTATCATCAGGATATCGAAAAATTCGCATCATATTATGCGGCAGACGGATCCCATATCGATCCTCTTTTCGGAGACAGACAATATTACGATAAAACAAAGCCCTTCTTCGTCAGCGAATACGGCGGAATCCGCTGGAGCGACGACGAAAAGGGATGGGGCTACGGCAATGCACCCCAGTCCGAGGAGGAATTCCTCACACGCCTGAAGGGGCTCACCGACGTACTCCTTGACAATCCCTACATTTTCGCATTCTGCTATACCCAGCTCACCGACATCGAGCAGGAGCAGAACGGTCTTTACTCCTACGACAGAAAGGCGAAGTTCCCCCCCGAGGTAATCGCGCCTATTTTCAGCAAGAAAGCGGCGGTTGAAGACTGAGTGGGGATAATGTGCAGTTTTTTGTTGAAGAATAGCGCCCCCACTCCCGAGAATTTCCCTGACGGAAAATTCTCCAACGAGCAGACTGAATTTACTGTGTGGTAATAACGTGCGGTAATTTGACAAACGAAAAAATGACGGAGCTGCCGCATTTGTGACAACTCCGTCATTTTTTATATGAATTTATTTTATACAGTTCTGCTTGTGTTTTAGGAAAGTGAACATTTTTCTATTGTGTTCAGCCTCAACTGCACCTTACCCCAAACAAAACCGGCTGAACTTTGGAAAAAACCGTTCATCCGAATCAACCAAAGTTGATTCGGGTGATTCAAAATGGTGGGTCCCATTTTGAAAGGTTTTTTCAGGAGTGGGGCAGTTCGCTTCCAACTCCAACTGCACCTTACCCCAAACAAACCAAGCTACACTTTGGAGAATTTTCCTTTTGGAAAATTCTCGGGAGTGGGGCGGTTCGCTTACAACTCCAACTGCACTTTACCCCAAACAAACCAAACTGCACTTTGGAGAATTTTCCTTTCGGAAAATTCTCGGGAGTGGGGCAGTTCGCTTCCAACTCCAACTGCACCTTACCCCAAACAAACCAAGCTACACTTTGGAGAATTTTCCTTTTGGAAAATTCTCGGGAGTGGGGCGGTTCGCTTACAACTCTAACTGCACCTTACCCCAAACAAACCAAGCTACACTTTGGAGAATTTTCCTTTTGGAAAATTCTCGGGAGTGGGGCGGTTCGCTTACAACTCTAACTGCACCTTACCCCAAA
>SVSU01000031.1 GCA_015064135.1 Oscillospiraceae bacterium | reverse complement strand
CTTCGTCACCCACGACCAGGACGAGGCCATGAGCATCTCCGACCTTATTGTAGTTATGAAGGACGGCATGGTTCAGCAGATCGGTAAGCCCCAGGAGGTGTACGACGATCCCGTGAATCTGTTCGTTGCAAAATTCCTCGGCACCCCCCCAATCGGTGTGTACAACGGTTGCGTGAAGGAGGGCAAACTCCTCATCGGCGGCAATGCTGTGCTGACCGCCCCCGGTGTACCCGACGGCGAGGTAACGGTGGGAATCCGTCCCGAGGGATATGTCCCCGACGCCGACGGCCCTCTCTGCTGTAAATTCGAGGGTATTGAGGTCATGGGAAGAGACAGCACCATCCTCTCCACCCACCCCGACTGCGCAAACACCGTCATCCGTTCCATTGTGGGGTCGGATATTGTGGGATCAAATCTCAATGCCTCAGAGGTGCGCTTTTCGCTGAAACCCTACAAGGTTGACCTCTTTGACAAAACAACGGAAATACGGATTCCCTGTAATCTGAGTTAAGGAGGGTGCCATGGAAACAAACAACAAAAAGGCATGGCTCTATCTTTTGCCTGCCATCCTGTTCTTAGGTGTGTTTATGGTCTATCCCCTGGTGGACGTATTCGTTTACTCCTTTGAGGAAGGGTTCAACTCCGCCTCTCAAACACATTTCGGTGTGGGCACATACAACTACTCCTACGTTCTCCACGACCCATATTTCCTTCAGGCAGTAAAGAACACCTTTATTCTTGTAATCATCACCGTCCCCATTTCCACGGGAATCGCGCTCCTTATCTCCCTGGGTCTTTCCTCAATAAAGGCTCTGCGGAATCTCTTTCAGACGGTGTATTTCCTGCCCTATGTCACAAACACCCTTGCCGTGGGATTGGTGTTTATGATACTGTTCAAAAAAACGCCCTATTCCGACGGACTTGTGAATCTTCTCATCAATCTCTTCGGCGGCTCATCGGTTGACTTCATCGACGGCCCCTATTGGGCGAAAATGCTGGTGCTCTGCATCTACACCATCTGGGTGGTCATGCCCTTCAAGATCCTTATTCTCACAAGCGCCCTCGCCTCGGTGAAAGAGGACTACTACAACGCGGCGAAAGTGGACGGCACATCCAAATTCCGCATATTCACGAAGATCACACTGCCCATGATCTCCCCCATGATATTCTATCTGGTGATAACGGGCTTCATCGGCGCCTTTAAAGCATACAGCGATGCGGTGGCTCTTTTCGGCACAAACCTGAACGCGGCGGAAATGAACACCATTGTAGGCTATGTCTACGATATGCTCTACGGCGACAGCGGCGGATACCCCTCCTATGCTTCAGCTGCCGCTATCATTCTGTTCGTCATCGTGCTGACCATCACCTGCATCAATCTGATAATCAGCAAGAAGAATGTGCATTATTGAGTGGGAATAACGTGCGGTTGAAATTGCAGCCGAACCGTCCCACTCCCGAGAAAAACTTGAAAAATGGGACCCACCATTTTTCATCGTCAGAATCAACTTTGGTTGATTCTGACGACCGTTTTTCTCCAACGAGTAGATTGAATTTATTGAGTGGGAATAACGTGCGGTTTGAGCTACAAGCAAACCGTCCCACTCACCAAACCAACGAGGTACAACAATGACAAACCAAGTCAATTACGACAAAATCGAAAAAACGGCGGCGATAAAGAAAACCGTCGGCAAGACGGTGATATATGCCTTCCTTGTACTCTGGGGACTTATCGTGCTGTTCCCTTTCTACTGGATGCTTCTCACCTCCGTGAAGGATTACGCTGCCTACAACGCCGAGTACATCCCACAGTTCTTCACCCTGTCCCCTACCCTGCAGAATTACATTGACGCATTTACCGCCGTCCCCCTTGCAGACTATTTTCTGAATACGCTCATCTTCACCGTCGCCACCACCGCTGTTATGCTTGTGGTCATAGTCCCTGCCGCATTTGCCTTTTCCCGGCTTGAATTCCGCGGCAAGAATCTGCTCTTTACCCTGTTTCTCTCCCTTATGATGATTCCAAACGAGCTTGTGGTCATCACCAACTTCGTCACCATCACAAATCTGGATCTGCGCAACACCTTCACAGGTCTCATTCTTCCCTCGGTCACATCTGTTTTCTACATTTACCTGCTGAAGGAAAACTTTGCCGGAATCCCGAATGAGCTGTACTACGCCGCAAAGGTGGACGGTACATCCGACCTCAAGTATCTCCTGAAGGTGATGCTTCCCATCTGCCGCCCCACCGTTATCACCATCACGGTGCTGAAGGTCATCGAGTGCTGGAACTCCTACGTCTGGCCCAGACTTATCACCGACGATGAGGCATATTTTCTCGTTTCAAACGGTATTCAGGAAATACGCGAAAACGGCTTCGGCCGCGAGAATATCCCTGCCATGATGGCGGCAGTGGTGGTGATCTCCGTACCCCTTGTGGTGCTGTTCCTCATCTTCCGCAAAAAAATCATGGAAGGTGTGGCGAGAGGAGGTACAAAAGGATGAGAAAACAGAATGTTTTAGCCCTCCTCCTCTGTGCGCTCTGTATCATAGCCCCACTTTCGGGATGCCACGGAGACCGGAAAGAGCTTCCAACCTTTGCTGTCCCCGAGGAATTTGACACGGAAAAGCAATACGAGATCACCTTCTGGGCGAAAAATGACACCAACATGACCCAGGTGAACATCTACAAGGAAACCATTGCCGATTTCAGTGAAATATACCCCAACATCACCGTAAATCTCCGTCTCTACACCGACTACGGCAAGATCTACAACGATGTTATTACCAACATCGCCACAAACACCACGCCAAATGTGTGTATCACCTACCCCGACCACATCGCCACTTACCTGACGGGCACAAATGTGGTGGTGCCTCTTGACGACCTGATGGCAGATGAAAAATACGGTCTCGGCGGCCAGGAGATCCTCTTTGACGCTCCTGCGAGAGATGAGATCGTCCCCAAATTTCTCAGCGAGTGCTCATTCGCCGGCCGCACCTATGCCCTTCCCTTCATGCGCTCCACGGAAGCCTGCTATGTAAACAAAACCTATGTGGAGGCCCTCGGCTATACTCTGCCCGATGTGCTCACATGGGACTTTGTATGGGAGGTTTCCGAAGCGGCGGCTGCCACAAAGGGTGAGGACGGAGTGTTCGGCATAAACGGTCAGAAGGTGCTCCTGCCCTTCATCTACAAATCCACGGACAACATGATGATATCCATTCTCAAGCAGGAGGACGCAGGTTATTCCACCTCAACGGGAGAAATTCTCATATTCAACGACACAACGAAAGCCGTTCTTGAAACCGTGGCGGAGCATACGGGAAACGGTGCCTTCTCCACATTCAAGATCTCCGGCTATCCCGCAAACTTCCTCAATGCAGGTCAGTGCATTTTTGCCATCGACTCAACTGGCGGTGCCACATGGATGGGCTCGGATGCCCCTCTTGTAGACATTCCCGAGGAAAATCTGGTGAAGTTTGAAACCGCGGTCATGACCATCCCACAGACCGACCCCGACAACCCGAAAATGATCTCCCAAGGCCCCTCCGTCTGTGTATTCAACAAGGATGACCCCGACGAGGTTCTGGCATCGTGGATTTTTACCCAATACCTTCTCACAAACAAGGTACAGATCGCCTATTCGGGCACAGAGGGATACCTCCCCGTCACCCTGAAAGCGCAAAATTCGGATGAGTATCTCGATTATCTCTCAAGGGAGGGGGAGGACAACGAGATGTATTATGACGTGAAGATCAAGGCATCCCGGCTCCTTCTCGACAACATCGACAACACCTTCGTCACCCCCGTATTCAACGGCTCCGCTTCTCTCCGTGATGCCGCAGGTCAGCTTATCGAAAATGTGACAAAATCCGTCCGCCGCAAGCAGACCGTAGATGATGCATACTACGAAAAGCTCTATGCGGACATCACGTCACTGTATCGACTGGATCAGGTGGAGACAACGGAAGCGGTCAAAGAAGCTCTCGGTCCTCTGCCCATTACCGCCGTGGCACTTCTGGGCGCACTTGGTGCCGCATGGGTGGGAATCGCTGTGTATTCTGCGATTCAATTTGCAAAAAAACGGAAAAAATGAGCAAATTCCCTTGACATATCCAAAAAACGGAGTATAATAGTAGAGAATGTTTCATTCATAATATAAAGGGGATTTTCCCCTAAAATAAAAGGAGTCAAAAATGAAAAAGATTTTTGCATTACTGATGGCACTTACCCTTTCCCTCGGCTTCGTAGGCTGCGGCGATGACACCGTAACCGACGAAACCAACGCTCCCGAGACTCAGGCTGTTGAGACTGAGGCTACCGAAACCGACGCTCCCGAAACAGCAGCTCCCGAAACAGCAGCTCCCGAAACAGAAGCTGTTGAAGAAGCAAAGACTGTTATGACACACGCTGAGTACATCGCAGCTGAGATGGACACAGAGGTTACCGTAGAAGCTTATGTACAGGCTACACAGTCCTGGTGGGACAACACAATCAACGTTTACGCAGCAGATGCTGACGGCGCTTACTACCTCTACAACCTGGCTTGCTCCGAAGAAGACGCTGCAAAGCTCATCCCTGGTGCGAAGATCAAGGTAACAGGCTTCAAGGGTCAGTTTGAAGGCGAAGTTGAAATCCTCGACGGTACATTTGAATTTGTTGAAGGCGCTGAAGCTTACATCGCTGAAGCACTGGATGTAACCGCACTTCTCGGCACAGAGGAGCTCATCAACCACCAGAACGAGTTCGTTTCTTTCAAGGGAATCACCGTTGACGCTGTTGAATTCAAGAACGGTGAACCCGGCGACGACGTATATCTGACAGTTTCCAAGGACGGCGCAACATACAGCTTCTGCCTGGAAGTATACCTGACCGGTCCCGACACAGAGGTTTACCAGACCGTTTCCGCACTGACCCCCGGCACAGTTTGCGACATGGAAGGCTTCCTCTACTGGTACCAGGGTGTGAACCCCCACATCACATCTGTAACCGTTGTTGAGGGCTGATTGAATAAATTCACACACAAAGAGATGAGTCTGCGGATTCATCTCTTTTTTCGTAAGGTTTTTTCACTTTGTGCCACACAAATGTATGTTCTCTCTCCTTTTTTGCTCCCCAGTGTCCCCACAGGCTGTTTTTTATCTTTTTTCACAAAAGGTCTTGACAAACAGACATCAAAGTGATATAATAATAGGGCACTCAGGGAATGTGTGTTAGGAAACATATGCCGGAGTGGCGGAATTGGCAGACGCCCGGGACTTAAAATCCCGTGTGACGAGAGTCACGTACCGGTTCGACCCCGGCCTCCGGCATTTCCCAATTCCCACAAATCAATATATCGCGGGGTAGAGCAGTCTGGTAGCTCGTCGGGCTCATAACCCGGAGGTCGTCAGGTTCAAATCCGGCCCCCGCAACCAAAAAGTAACCTTTTTAGGCTAAAAACGGCTTAAAAGGGTTCTTTTTTGCAATTTATTAACACGTCGCAAAAATGGACTATTTCGAAAATTCAACAAAAATTCAACTTTTATAGGAATTCAACCCTCTAAACAAACCGTTAAAGGGAAAACTCAAACCGCCCTACTCTTTTTGGTTATGGATTGTTGAATTTATTGTTTTCCACATTTTTGGGGGCCGCATAGATATCTCGACAAAAAAGAGCAAAATCACATTACTGTGACTCTGCTCTTGCAAAAACGAAATATGTTACATTTTGAAAAAGAAAAACAAAGATAGCCCTATAGCTACCAAATTACCTACAATGTAAACAAGCCAAGGAAACTTTTTCGAAAAGGAGTGCCCCGATAATTTTGTGACAAAGGACAGCAAAAAAGCAATCAGATTCAAAAATATTGCACCCAAAACGGATATCGCAAAACCAAGGTACACCACATCACTTTTGGTTATGTTCGCAACCGTCTCACCAACAACCGTTGTTGCAAATGAGAATGTTACAATAATACCTGCAAAGATCCCGAGAATCGATATCAGTTGTTCAGACAACCCCTTCGCTCGATTGTGTGCCTCCTCTACCGAAGAAGCTGCATCATCCAGCAACCCCAGCATTTTTTCATCCCTTTTGTTATAGCTTTCAGCCAGCCACTGAATCTTTTTTATACTGGAATATCTTGCTGCTTCAAGCTCTATGTGATCACATAGCTTGTTAATTTTTTTATAACACTCACGAGTATCAGACCCCTCTGGGTCAGTATCATATTCGTTAGCTTCAGCACAAGAAATAATCCCTCTCACACCATCACGAAGCGAATCCACAGTATCCTGAAGCTGCCTGTCAATGTATTTGGTCACATCAGAATATTTGTGTCTCTCAATACGAGCATAGATGTCTATGAATCGCCTAAAATAATCGTCTGCTTTTGCTCGCTTCTTTTCCTCATCATTCTCAATAATTGAGCAATGAAAATCAAGATCCGTGGCAATATCATTTAAAAGTTCGATTAACTCCTTCATGATTTGATCTCCAGAGGATCACAATGTAGAAAATACTTTTCTATGCTGCTCTTGTCAATAATATCTCCCGAACCCGTTATTCTCCACGGTGTTTCCGAATGGGTCATAGATACCAATCTCGATGTTGAAATGCCGGAACACTTCTTCACAATCGCAGATATCAATTCCTTCTCCCTATCTTCAATCTCACAACCGGGCAGAATCAACCGAGACTCCAACGAATCTGATCCATTATCGTTATACGCATAGTAAACAACAGGAACAACAGGTCCATATTGCCAATGGTATATATCGTCCAAAAATGCCGGCTTACCAAACCAACGATAAAAATACCCCTGGATGTAATAAAGGACTTTTTGCAATTTCAAGTTCGTAATAGGAGCATCTCGATCTTCAAACAATGAGATGACATAGTTGGCTAACCAAATAGAATCCATTTCTGATCCTCCTTTCTTGTTGTATATCCTTCTAAATCTATTATAGCAGATGTAATGGAAAGAATCAAGCAATTTCAAATAACTCATATCACAAAAATTATAACACTACATAATCTGTTTTTTGTATTAAAATGTAGTATATCCCCTCTGTTTATTATATTATTCTACCCACACAAAAAAGAGCAGGGCGACCTGCCCTTTTTTCAGTATCACTTATTGATCTCCAGCCTTCCGCAGAATCACCTGCGCCACCCTGTCGGCAGAATAATTACGACTGTACATATCCTGCTGCCATCCGCTGAAACTGTCATATCTGTCGTCGTATTCCTTCAAATACTTGCTTCTCGCATACTTGTACGCCTGCCTGATCGCATAAGACTGCTGGGTGGGAGTCAGCCTGTTAAACGAATCGGAATAGGTGGTTCCGGCAAAACTCTGAAGAACCATGTAAGAGAAGTAACCCACATCCTCCGTGAACTTGATGTAGTCCGCCTCAGTCTTGAACTTTACGGACTTGCTGACTTTTTCAAGTTTTCCTTCATCGTTTCTCACCTCAACCTTTATAGTGTATTCGTTTTCGGGCGTTTTCGGAAGAACATCCTTGTCGTATTCTCCCCCTTTTTTGTTCCTCTTGTAAACAGAGGTGATCAGATTCTCAACTCTCATGTTACTGTTGAAAGAAGGCAAATTAAAATTCGCCTGGAGCTCAACATTCCATATCTTCGAGCCAACGGCAATTTTCCCGCCTCGCTTCTCCACAGCCTCGATTATATCTGTACTTGTAAGCCCACGAGAGGAAGTCTTGATAATACTCTGCAGATCCTTTCTCATGTAGCGATACGCCTCCTCATCGCCTGCTTCAGCCGCACGGGAAAGAATATCGTAAAATCCCTTCTGCTCCCTTGCAGCCCCACTGTTGAGGTTGTAGAGCAGCTTGTTGAGAGCCCATTCAGCCCCGTGCAGATCAGCGCACTGCATTACCAAACGGATTCCTGCAAGGACGTCTCTCTTGAAAGTGTTGAACGGAATTCCCGTAAACGAAGCGAAGGCAGACACGACATCGAGAATCGTGTTGGTGTAAGATTTGTTTGTTTTATCGGGATTATAACGCCAAAGACTCACCACAGAACCAATCACCTTTGCAAAGGCTGACACCTCCATTCGCTCCACATCATAATTCTGTATTGTATTGGTACACACATCGTAAATTTCCTCCACAATAGGGATATTGCTGAAAAATCCTGATACAACGTTACTCGTCATAACCCCTGTAAAAGAAGCATCCTCGCCGCTTCTCGGGATTCCAAACATCAAATTGCCGAGTTTTTCAAGGAATACACCTTCCTCCTCCTCCTCGTCGCGAAGCATGGTAAAGAGAGCAGAAATAAGAGGCTCAAGAATAAGGTTTGTGACCGCAAAGATGCCGAGTGCTTTGGTAAGCTCTATCCCGGCACCTTTTTTGCCGAGGCGAACATCATCAAACGCACGATATATGGTGTTCATCGTTGCAATCGGTTCATTCATAAATGCATAGACCGTTCTCGTGAACGGGTTTTTAAATTTCATGACGGGTGCCGTATCAAGAATCGTATCGACCACCTGTGTCTCGCCGATAACCTGATTGAACCGTTCAGCAACTGCTTTCATACGAGCATCACCGTTAAGCCCCTTGTGTGCAGCATCCACTTCAAGCTCACAAGCCTTCCACAAACGCACCCATGTCATTTCATCAGCTTTTCCGGCAAGCCACATCCCGGCTTCCGTAAAGTTTTCGTGTGTCTTAACAGCCCCTCTGACGAAGCGGTTCCGGAATTCATCCCCCAGGGCGGAATAGGAATCATCGTATACGCTCCGGAGAGATTTGCCGACTCCGATGTCTGAATAACCGAGCATTTTCATCATCGCAACCCCCGAATACTCGGTCATATCGGCAAGAATACGATTGTATGACTCGCCGCCCGGCAGCATACTCTTGTCCTTGAACGCCGCCGCAAGGTATTTCGCTTCGATGCTGTTCCATGCACGAATGTAGGACAAATACTGCTTTACAACCGTTGATGTGTTAAATGAAACAGCCTGTCTCTTATACAGATTGGTAAACGTATTAACCCATTGCAGGGCGTAACCGTTTTCAAGCCCCTGACGTTTGTTATTGTTTACATCCGCCTGAAAATCAACAAAATACTCCCATGCCGCTTCACCAAGGACATCCTTCACAGTCTGCTGTACCCCTTCAATGTCAAACACACGGGTAAGATCGTTGTTCAGCGGAGCGTATGCCGCGTATGCCGCCATATCCCGAACGTGCTTGTCCGCGACATCAAAGAAGTCCACCATGACAACAGAATTCTTCGCTCCCTCCTTTAAGGATTTGGTCATGCCGAGATTCTCAAGGGTGGAGTAATCATCCGTTTTGTTCCAGTTCTTTTTGTTTTCGGAGGATGCCGTGAGAATCGGAAAGTAGTTGTCGTCAAGGAATTTCTGATATCCGTACAAACGCATAGAGGCAGCGTTGCCCCACTGTGCACATCGGGTCGAAAGATATCGTGCGATCTTTTCTGCCATCGCCTTGTCTTCTGAGGGAAGCTGCTTCATCACATTGGCAAAACTGTCCTCCGTAAATACCACATGACGATCTGACAGCTGCTCTCCCCCTCGGCTGGCGAAAAACACACCGCCTGTTGTGATGTGCTGTCTGCCGGCAGGACGCTCCCATGTAACATAAAGCTGCATCAACTGTCCCTTTGTCACATCAAACGATTTTCCATCCACGGTAATGGTGACAACATCGCCGCCCCATCCCGTGTGATGGGTGTCATACCCTTCGGACTCCTCAAGCCTCTTTTTCACAAACCTTGAATAATCTGCTTCATGCGACAACTGTGCGTTTTGCGCATTACGGAACGCTTTGATGATCCTGTCCCCAACGGAGCCCATGAGATGGAAGTAAGTGTCGGCCTTCATGTGTTCAAGTACAACCCGACTCGGTTTGCTGCTTGTTCCGGTGTACTTTCCTCCCCCAAGCTCCCTCTTCATCGGACGCATTCGGAGGTCGTTTTTCAGCTCTGAGGCCATATCCGCCGCTGACTCTGCTTTCCCGTCAATAAAGACCTTGTTTGCATTGTCTATGTAGTTTTTGACCATGGAAAGAATATCATTGACCTCGCGCAGAAATGCCAGTTCATTCTGGATGTAGTAATTCTTTCCGGCTTCCTCAAAGTTTTCCACACCCAAAACACTGTTTGCCTCTGCAAAAATCTCCTTCGCATTCTCAATTTTTGCTTTCAATTCAGCTATAAATTCCGGGGAAACCGCAAAGGCTGCTTTATCTTTGTTTTTTTCAGCTACTCTGTTTATGTTTTCAAGCAGGCGAACAACCTCGTCAGTGTTCACTGTCCTGCCCGAAGCACTCACTTTGCGAAGTTTTTCTCTGTCAATCACCTTGCCGCCCGTCAATTTTTCACCCGAGAACAGTTCAAGAAGCCTTGCAACGGATTTCTGTAACTCAACGGGAACATGGTTTTTGTTTGTGGGCTTTGTTAAATAACCGTACAGATGATTCAAAAGACTGAGATTTCTTTTGCGAGCCCCGGCAATATCAGCAACTTCTTTCCCGTGGTTGATCTTTCTGAGAATCCGATACGCTTCATTTTCTGCCGCTTCCGCATCCCGAGTCATCTCCCGGGCGATGTTTTTGTACATCAACTTTGCTTCTCCGACCTGTTTGTTTACCGCGGTATTCCTATATTTAATTCGTTTCAGCACTTCTTTTGCCGCGGCATTAACATATTCTCCGAGAATACCGTTGGCAAACGACTCCACAGCCGCATTATTTTCGGCATCAGCACGGGAGGCATCCATCGAGTCCGATTCATCCACCCAAAGGGATTCATATTTAAACTTTTTGATTCCCTTCAGCTCTCGCGCCACCTCAATGATACGCTCCATCTGCTGTTGAGGGATCGTGATATCGGGGGAGAAAAACTCGGGGTACTCACCTGCGAGCTCATCATAAAATGTATCGACACCAACAGCGCTGTTGTCCGTTGTAGTGATAGACAGCGCACCCGAAAGCTCGCGTCTGATCTCTTGCCATTCCGCAAACTCACTCCGTATGTCTTCGCTCACATAAACCTTCGTCTCGCGAAGTTTCTTCTTTAAATCACGAATATCAAGCCACTCATCACTCACAGAGGTCAACCGAGCCTTATCAATAAGGTTTTCCGCTGCTTTCATTGCCGCATCTCTCGCATCGTTATATCTCTGCTCTTCGGTATAGTCTTCGGTAATGTCCCTCTGAAGGATCTTCTTCACTTCCCTCAACTCCGAAATAACCTGGGAAGATGCAACATTGGGAAGATGCTTTGCGACAGCTCTTCCAACATTGCCGAGAACTTCTTCATTCAGCGCATTTGTCCATCCGGCACCTGCACTGCCGAGTTTGCCGACAAACTGCCGCTTGAGATACTCGTTCTCCTCACGGAGTTTTTCCTCAGTGGTACGGGTATCGGTGACATCGCGGCTGTACTTAACAGAATCTGAAACCGTAGATTTAGGACGGGTCATGTTCATTGTGTTCAACACATCCTCCGGCAGAACATCCGCAAAATATGTCTTGACAATATTCAAAAAATCTGCTATACTGATGGTGGAATCAGTGTAGGGGCGGAGTTCAACTCCTGAACCTAGGCGGTAATGCGCGGCTGATTCTTTTTTTGCGTTCAGCGCAGACAATACCTCCACATCCAGCAGTGCATGGTTATTGTTGGTAATAATTCTGCAAACATACAAATCGGTTCCATCATGACCGACAGATAGGTAAACAGAGCCATCTTCGTTTCCATCTCGTGCCTCATGCTTGTTTATAAGGACAGCATTCTCAATGAGATTTCCGATGTTAGCCGTTGCAACTGCTACTTTCTGATATGAGCGATTCAATCCGTGATTCAACCCGCTACTGCCAACCAAAATATCGGTTTCTGTATCTTTATTTCTTACATAAACATTGTCATCGCTATTTTTCGGATTGTTTTTGCCTCGGGCATTCTTGATTGCTTCCGCTTTAACATCGCTCCGTGTCATGTTGCCATTTGAAAACGTCTGTGGTGTTGATAAATACGGAATGACCATATCCGGCTTGGACACAAGTGATTGATAGGTAAAATCCCCCTCAGTGGTACGAGTGTCGGTGACATCGCGGCTGTACTTAACAGAATCTGAAACCGTAGATTTAGGACGGGTCATGTTCATTGTGTTCAACACATCCTCCGGCAGAACATCCGCAAAATATGTCTTGACAAAATTCAAAAAATCAGCTATACTGATGGTGGAATCAGTTTCGTCAAGCGGAAGTCTCTCCGCAGAATCGTAGCGATATTTCGCATCTGATTCCTGAGAAGAATCGGTATTGACTGGCAGGAGACTCTCTGCGGAATCGAGGCGGTAATGCGCGACCGGTTCTTTTTTTGCGTTCAGCGCATACATTACTTCGATGCTTTCCGCAGAGTTATCCTCGTTTGTGATGATTCTACAAAGGAAAAGCTCGCCCCTGTATCTTCCGGCAGACAGATAAATCTTCCCCTCGGTCCCACCGTCCCTTGATTCGTGCTCGTTGATGAGAATTGCGTTTTCGATCAAATCACCTATATAAGCAGAAGCAACGGCATTGTTCTCGTACTTGCGATTCAAACCATGCGTAATGCTCTTCGCCCCGACAAGAATATCGTTACCTGTGTCTTTGTTTCTGACATAGGTAGTGGTATAATTGTTTTTGGGGTGTTTTTTGCTTTTGGCGTTATCTATAGCAGCTTTCACAACCGACTGTCTCGGAGGTCTCGTTTCACCATTATAAGACTCCGGTAAAAACATTTCAACAATCTTCATATCCGGCTTGGACACAAGTGATTGATAGGTAAAATCCCCCTCAGTGGTACGGGTATCGGTGACATCGCGGCTGTATCTGACACCTTCCCTTTCGATTCGTTCCGATTCATCCGCAATATATTTCGCCTTTGCGCTGCGTTGCGCATCATCAAGGAACCCGTCGGGGATGTATTTCAGAAAACTTCCATCTGACGTGTTGACATTCGCAAACAAATCTGCTATACTGATAGTAGACAGGGGAGCTGCATAGTTTTGATTTTCATCAAGGCTTGGTGCGGTTTCGATCCTGTCTTTTTCTATTGCCTCCAAAGCAACAGAAACATAAAGAGTATTGTTGATATTGGAATCATTAAACTCCTTTACCTCCAACTTTACAGGAACAATGCTGTCACCATCTCTGAAAGCACCTACCAAAACATACATGTTTTTCAGGGCTGAATCCGTCTTGTATTTCCCGTTACGGTTATGTACTTCCACACCGACTGCATTCTCAACCACATCATCAAAACAGGAAAGCATTTTCGCAAAGTCGCCATAGTTTTTCTTCTGCTTGTGAACGCTGTTCTTCAGATTGTCGTAAGAATAACTGAATTCAAGTGCTATATCAGCATTTTCATAACGCTTGACCACACCAAACTGTTCCCCGATCTTTCGAAGCAGTTTTTTCTTTTGGGTATCCTTCAAGGTCTCGATACCATCAAGATCACCATCAAACTCCGCAAGACGCTGATAATCCGTCTCTGCCGTCAATGCAATGGTACGGTTTTTTAGAATCTCATATCTCTCATCATCGGACATCTCGGGGCGGATTTTGCCTGTCGAAGTGTTCCACACATCCTTGCTGTAACGGAATTGTCTATATTCGGGTTGTTCCTTCGGCACCGTACCTTCCTCAAAATACTCCATGATATCCCGTATCACCGTCATTGGAGCTGTTCCCTTGTTGTATGTGAACGTGTGAATCGTATCGCCACCAACAGCATCCACATCCACAATAACCTCTCCGTTGAAGTGTCGGATATACTCACGAAGAACCTTCAACTGCTCCTCATTTGGCTTGACCGCAAGATTGATGCCGCCGCTTTCGGGAGCAAGTCGGATATTTCCGCTTCCGATCATATCAACCATTGCTTTGATGCCGTTGTTTTCACTGTGGATTCCTTTGTAATCAAACGCTTCAAGCACATCACGATGATCGACCGTTCGCATTTCAGAAGATCCACCACCCCAATGTCTGCCGCTGAAATCAAGCATTTTACCGTCCGTCATCAGATATCCGGCAACATCAAAATTTTTCGTGGTTCCAAAATGAGATTCAATCATTTCAATCTCTTTGGATGTGATTGCATCTACGTCTTTGCTGTACCGAACATCGGAATTTTCGCCATCCCCCTTGACATCTCCCGAAGAATCTGCTATACTGTTATTGGAAACATCATCAACAGAGCCGGCGGCTTTCACAAAAGCTTGACCTGCAGTGCTGTTGGTGATGTTTTTTATATTTGTTATATCATAAAAGCAATCACCACGCTGTATGAGTTTGATTTTCACATCTCCTTCAAATGCCTCAAACCCACCTTCCGCGTTAGGAACAACAAATGATGTCTTATATGTATTCCATCCTCTGACCGCATCCGGGTGTCTTCCGTCATCCGAAGAGTGAGAAACAAAGGTACTCGCAGAAAGCAACTCATCAAATTCCGATGCAGCATACATTTTCGATTGATATGTAGTTTCATCTAAACGCTTAGCAGGATTTGTGAATTCGTTTGTACCCTCCCGTCTTATAAATGCCTTGTCTGTTTCTCCAACAGGAAGGACAACTCCGCGGAATTTATTTGAAAGATAAGATCTTACTTTGGCAGGAAGCGACTCACCTTTTGATTTCATCAAATTGTCGATTTCTGACTGACTGACAAAAACAACCCTTGTTCCACCAACCACATCAACTGATAGTCTTGAATCTTTGTTTGCGTCCGCAGGAACCTCAATCTTCCCCGCCTTCGTCTTCACCCCCGTTCCTTCCTCCATCAGACTGCGAAGGAATCTGGACGCTTCCATATAAGGTCTCGCCTCGGGATTGCCTCTGCCGAGACGTCGGATGATCTCACCGATCTTGTCAAGGATCCGTCTGAACAGACTGCGATTCTCCCGGAGCAGCTCACGGGCGGCGTCAAGGTTTCTCTCGTCTGCCAGTGCTTGAAGGAAGTGCGCCGCCATTTCCTCGTTGATATAGTCGTTTGTCGCCGCCTGTCTTGCCGCCTCCTCTGTCATACCCTGCGCCGCATAGTCCGCAATGGCAGCCTTTCCTTCATCGCTCTTCAGATAATCGGCAAGAGGCTCACGGTAAGCCGCAACATAGTCCTCTGCCTTGACAGCCAAATGAAGTCCTGCCGCCTCCTGACGCATTATTGCCAGAACATCCTTCACAAGAGTCTTGTCCGCCTTTGCGGCGTTGTGAAGAAGCTCATGGACAACCACACTCATAACCGCCTGGTCCGTCGAGAGATAAGGCGAGAGATGGATGGTCTTGTCTTTTGCGCTGTAATTTCCGCTTGATGTCTCTTTGCCATATGCTGCAAGCCCGGGATCCACCACAACATTCCGAATCCCAAACCTCGCAAGACTTGTTCTCAAAACGGCTGCCTTTTCCTCTATGTAGGAAGCATTGTTCCTGTAAAGAGATTCCTCAAGACCTCTGAGCCGAGAGCGCATCTCCCTCTTTGTCGCCTCGGGAAGATTGCTCTGATCCACCGCCGCTTTTGTGAGACGAAGGCTGACAACGGCTTCTCTCGCACGGCCGCCGTAAGCATTACGAAGCTTTTTTGCCGCCCTGTCAATGTCAATCTCCGCCTCGGCGTATGCCTGTGAAACAGCATCTGAGTCGAATATTCGCGAAGAATCTCCATTGACACGTTCTCCGGATTGTGATATAATGGTGTCGGAGAAGCCGAAACCGTCACCGGGAGCATTGCTCCGGCTGGTGGACGTAACGCGAGGGGACACTTCCGTGTCATCTGCGATTGAGGCTTCTTTATTTTTTGTCATATATGCAGATATGATGTAATTCGTTCTCTTTGCTGTATCGGGCACCGCCTCTACAACGTAATATGTTCCGTTGACCTTTTTGCTGTATGTTATGGTTTTTGCTGATTTCATTTTGCCCGTAAGATAAGGATGCGGCTCTTTGTATGCAGAGGATGTACCACTCTGTTCAATGGAATCCGCATTGTCTATTACATACTGGATTCGAGCAATATCATCACGATTCGCCATCGAGTTATCCTGTTGTCCATCTGCCCCATGTCTGTTCCAAATGTGACGGATCATTCGTGATTCAATTTTTGTATTCCATCCTTCTGTGTCAAAACCGATAATGTCCTTAATCTTTCGCGCAGTATCCTCCGACACAACAGAAAGCGAATAGGAATCATCCCGGTGACCCGGATTATCAATAACAGAATCTATAAATCTTCTGAAATTGTCATCCACCGCATTCGCATACTCCTCAATCACCTTCTGATGCTCAGGGGAGTAATCCTCAACATCTCGAGAGAGCTTTATATCACTGCCCGGAATGTTTTCGCTTTTCTCAAGCTCTCCTACCTCCTCATACTCGTTCGTCTCCTTCTTCCGACGGAGCGCCTCGATATCCGAATGCCGTGTGCGGATCATCTCGTACGCTTCCCGGAGCTTCTTTCTCTGCTCCACGAGCTCGTCCCGAATCTTGTTTACCTCAGCCGCCTTTTCCTTTGTGGAAACATCCGCATTGTCAAGTTCCCTAAAGACTGTATCCATATCACGGAGCCTCTCACGGATATCATCAAGGGTCGCATTCACCGCATTGGTATTCTTGTCCTTGTACTTCGCAACGGTGTCAACCAGCTTCGCCGCCGCCTTGATTTCGGTCTTCCGATCGGCGGAAATGACGGCATCCAGAGCAGAGGAAACGGCAATCTCCCGCTTCACGGACCCCGGAGTGGTAACACTGTAGGTAACGGCACCGCCCGCACCCATGACACCGCCCGATATCGCACCGCTGAGAAAATCCAACCCGAGAGACTTTGCCTGATCCAGCATAGCCTTGTTAAATGCTTCTTCCTCGGAAAGACCGCCGCCCTCCTCGCTCATGTAATATGCAATGCTCTGCCGCCACTCAGACTGATCCTTCGACACGAGAATATCCGCAAAGGTGTTGATAAGACCGGAGCCGACCTCTTCGGTTCCCTCCGTAAAAGCATTTCGCAGGATATACTTCAAGCCGCTTTTTGCCCATCCCTTTTTGTCAAACAGCGCATCCAAACTGAATTTTTCGGTGAGCATTTCAGCCCCCGCCGCGATCACACCGAGGGTCATTGCCTGATCGGAGCTGAGCCCACGGTCTCTCGCGGAAAGAACGGTGTCCGCCATGGTCTGCGTACCCATCAAAGAGGTGGCGATATATGGATTTCCGCCCGAAATGGCTGTGTTCATCAAAAAGTCTGCCATGCTCATGCCCATATTGTACGCAAATGAGCCGACGGGGCCCCAGTTTTCTTTGATTTTATCACCAACCGTTTGTCTGTAAACAGACGAAACATACACTGGTGCGTTATATCCAGCATTTTGGTCAATTTCCCCATTTACAGCGTAGTCTACAGCTTGTGCTAAGGCAACGCCCGGTTTGAGAAGATTCGCGCCAAGTGACGCACCGGATGCCAAAATCTTATGCTCATCAGCAAACTTTGCTGCTTCTTCCTCCTGTGCAGTTCTCTGACGAATGTTAAGATCTTTTTCAATAAAATCAACAAACGCATAAGCAGAATCGGAGCCATTAGAGGAGTATAAATAGTTGAAGATTTTTATTTCATCGTCAGACATGGCTTTTCTGTTTGTCTCGCTGATTTCGTAGTTTTCATACAGTTCAACCGCATCTTTGTTTCTATTGATGTAATCGTACCTAACATCCTTGAAGGCAGGAGGGGGATTTATTCCAAATTTTTCATTCCACGATTTCTCTTCGTCCGTTTTCTCCGTGGACACATACTTGCTCCTGTCAGCAAAATCGTCCGCATCCATCAGGGAAGCATACGCACTCATAATTTCAGATTCCACACGTTCAATTTCCTCGTTGTATGGAGAGATTTTTGCATCCAAAAGAGCTTGTGCTTCGGAAATTTGCTTGTTAAGATCGAGTTCTCCTTCGCTAAAATCGTAAGGTCTCCCGGACATCATGGCCTTTTGTCTCGCAAGTTGAACAGCAGACTTTTTAGACTGAAGACCCTTGATTGTTTTTGCCTCTTCCGATTCTCTGAGAATTTCATTTTTCTGCTTTTTGATGTTTTCAAGTTGACCATTAAGATCAGACAGCTGTTTCTCGAACGAGTTCGCCGCAGGCGCCGCTGTCATTCTGTCAACACCCCGCAAAGCCGCCCGGGCCGCAGAGTTTTTCGGCACATCCTGCATCCGTTCGTATGCACTTTTCGGAGATGCCGCCTTTACCGTCTCTTCAACAACAGGCTGCCTCTTCGGTCGATTCGGTGCGGAGTAACCCTTGTTTAAGTTCTCCGCAACGGTGTCTCTCGATTTGGGGGTTTGACCCGTTCCCATCCCAAAAAGCCTTCTTGCACGCACCTCCAGATCGTATGCCTTAAACTTCTCCGGGGCTGTCCCGTCAGCGCTTTTTCCGGTCTGCGACGTGTTGTTAAACTCGGAGGCATACTGCTTATTTCTCGCCTCTCTCCGTTCTGCCATTTCCTTTTTTACCGCATCTATTGAACTTTGATATTTAGAAGCCATATTTCAACCCTCAATAATTCAGTTTTTCCATATACGAAAGCTCAGCATCAATCATATCCGCAACCTCGGCATAACTGTACCCCGGATATGTGTCCAGCACAGCGTTGATAACCGACTGAACACTTGTGAGGTTTTTGTCTGCCCCGGTTGAAAATCTGGTAAGCATTGCCGCGGCAAATTCCGCCACCTCTCCCTCAGATGCTCTCTCCACCACCGGAGAGCCGCCTTTTCCGCCGTTTGCGAGCTGCTGTTCCGCAAGCCATTGCTGCTCAGCCGACTTCAATTCCGCATCCGCGATCTGCTTCTCCACATCATACCCATACTTCTGCGCACCAACATTCGCCATATCCGCAAGATACTGCTTCTCCGCTGCCTCACGATCCGCATCCACCTGAAGCTGTGCCGCCGCAAGAGTCGTGTCTGCATTCACCTGATTCTGTCTCTCGCCGGAATCCGCCTGATAGACCGTCCCATCATACCCAATCTCCCCAAGATACTTGTTGACCTTGTTTATCATCTCCTGCTGTGCCAATGTCGCCGCCGCATTCAGAGCGTTCTGACGCTCCGCAGAGTCCGTCTTGTAAAGGTCGGCGGCATAACCCAGCTTCTGATTGTTCCCGTCTCCCATGGTTCCGAGATGTGCCGTCATGCGGTCGTATACATTCTGCCAGTTCGCATGGTTCTGATTTGCCGCCGCCAACGCCGCTTCTATACCTGCCGTGGTGAAGGCAAGCTGCTGTCGGTTTGCATTTGCCTGAGCAAAGGAGTCAATGTTGCCGCTGTTCGACGACGCACCACTCGCCAACTCCCCCTGTGCCGCATTCTCCCCGAACAGCTGATAACGCTCCATAATCCCCTTATAATAAGGCTGGGCGGTCACATCAAAGTTGTTGAGATACCCCAGCTGATTCTTGCCCGTGTTGTAATGGTCGATGTTGAGGCCGCTTACAACATTCCCGGACGAATCCTTTGTAACAGCACCGTTCAGTGTATTGTCCGTGCTGTAATAGGAATCAAACAGCTTCTGCGCCGACTCAGACAGCTTCGGTGTTTTTGATTCTTCAATAAGATCCCCCGTCACGGCAGAATAATAGTCATCCGCAATGGTGGTCGGCTGATACCGCTTCAGTACATCCAGAGACTTTGTGTAGTCAGAGGCCGTAAGCTCGTCCGCCACATCCCGATACCCATTTTCGATGAGATTGTTGTAATTCTCCACAGCCTTTTTTTGCCACTGAAGATAATCTCCGCCCATTTCCTTCGCCGTGTGATAGTTCCCCTTGTACTCCGTAATCGCTTTCACGTCATCATAGGGGTTGTAGGTCTTTTTTCTTGCTGCAGTTGCCAAAACAGTTTCCTCCTGTAAAAAAATATTTTTCAATTTCAAGTTTAAACGATGCAGCGATGCCCAAAGGAGCATCTTTTCAAACAAAATGTAAATTATATTTTCAAAACTTACTTTCCAAAGCCAAATAGCACACCGCATAAAGGACAACCATCCACAAGCGCGGTGTGCTATTGCTATTTACTTATTCTTACCGCCGCCCAGCACCCTCGCCGCATCAACCACACCCTCGCCGAAGATGTAGGCAATGAGCCCGTATACACCCGTCTGCAGCATATCCACAGCCTCCGCATCCAGCTCCTCCCCAAACACCGCGGCAGCTACCGCGAACACCGCA
>SVSU01000030.1 GCA_015064135.1 Oscillospiraceae bacterium | reverse complement strand
AGGAAGAACAGCCGACAGACTCTCCTCCTTGGCGTTTACGGAATTCACAAGAGGCTTGCCGTTGTATATACGCATGGCACACTCAAGGGCACCGGGGTCGGACGTGTCGATCTGGAGAGGCAAGTCTGTTACCTCCTGCACCGCTTTCACCGTCCGCACCATCATCTCCGCTTCATCGATCTCGGGAAGCCCCACATTCACATCAAGGGCATGAACACCCTTTTCAGCCTGCCGTACCGCCTCGCCGAGAATGTAATTCATGTCATCCGAGCGCAGTGCCTCCTTCAGCTTCTTCTTTCCCGTGGGGTTGATACGCTCGCCGATAAGGATGGGCGTACCGCCGATCTCCACTGCATGAGTGTATGAGGAAATCAGAGTCTTTTCCTTTTTTTCGGGAAGGGTATATGGGATATCAGTTGTCTTTTCTATCACCTTTCGGATATACTCAGGGGTAGTGCCGCAGCATCCGCCGAGAATGGCAGCACCGCGACGGCAAAGTTCTGCGGAAAAATCGGAAAAACGGTCTGCATCCATGGCAAATACGGTCTTGCCGTCCACCATTTCGGGAAGTCCCGCATTCGGATTCACGATAATGGGAACGGAGCAGTTTTCAGCAAATTCGTCAATGATGTCAAGCATACGGTCGGGACCGAGGGAGCAGTTCATGCCGATGGCATCCACCGAAAGCCCTTCAAGAAGAGCGATCATGGCGCGAGGATCCGCCCCCGTCATCAGCTTTCCCTCTCCGTCGTACACATTGGTCACAAAAACGGGGAGATTTGAGTTTTCCTTCGCAGCAAGAACCGCCGCCTTTGTCTCGTAGGCATCGTTCATGGTCTCAATAAGAATGAGATCCGCACCTGCCTCCGCAGCAACTTTTACATTTGCCGCAAAAAGGGCCACCGCATCCTCAAAATCCAGCTCGCCGAGGGGTTTGAGCAGTTTTCCCGTGGGACCCATATCGAAAGCAACGAATTTCTCCCCAAGTCCTGCCCCTTCCGCCTCCGCTGCCGCTTCCTTTGCAATGGCGATACCGCTTCGGATAAGCTCTGCGTAGTCCTCGAACTTCGCCCTGTTGATGCCGAAGGTGTTGGTCTTTACTATGGTGCATCCTGCCTCAAAATAGGCGCGGTGCAGTGCCTTTATCTTCTCGGGATGGGTGATATTCCACCTCTCGGGAGCCTCCCCTGCCGAAAGCCCCATGGACTGAAGCACCGTCCCCGTTCCGCCGTCGAAAAACACGCGCTCGCGGAGAAGTAAGTCTGTAATTTTCATGATATACCTCATCTGCCACAGGAGTGGCGTACAAATTGATATAATAAGCCGCCGAAAGCAAATCCGCCTTATTAGTTCTCTATCCCGATGACAGCCGTGATGGACTTTGAGGGGGTCATAAGGCAGGCGTCATTCAGCGTGATACCGAGGGTGCTCGCCGCCTGCAGTCTGCAAAGCAGCGGTCGCTGTACCCCAAGCGGCACATCACCGTAGCCCGGGCTGAATCGGGGCTTCACCGACAAACCCTCGGTTATCTTTTCCTCAGCACGGTCACACAGCGCCTCCGCCATAGCCGATGCCAGCGCGTCCGTTATAAAATGCTCCGCCTGAGAGATTGCATTCAGCCTCATAAGAAGCCTGTCCACACCTATGCCGAGGGTAACGGCAAGGACAAAGGCATCGGTGCACCCCGAAAGATTCCGCGTAAGGTCCGCGCTTTCCACCTCGCAGAAATCGAAGCGACACATCCCATCCGAAAGGGTGACGGGTGTTCGTACACAGGCATAACGGCAGACCGCCGCACGACGAAGTTTTGAGAGGCACTCGTCAGCTGTCGGCACATCGAATCCTCGGGGCACCTGCAGTCTCCCTGCCGTCTCTGCCACGTCAAGCACGATGGCATCGCTGTCAAACGAGCCGCAAAGGATGCCCATTATCCGATGATCTCCGACAGATTCGCCTGAATCGCCGCTGCCACATCGGGTTTGTTCATGGAATAAACGTGTACCGCGTTGATGCCGTTTGCGAAAAGGTCGATTATCTGATCGGTGGCATAGGCAATTCCTGCCTGCTTCATGGCGGCATCATTGTCACCGTAGCGGTCAACGATGCGGAGGAATCGCTGAGGAAGCGCGGTGCCCGAAAGGGAGCATATGCGCTTTATCTGCTTCGCATTTGTCACGGGCATAACACCTGCCACAACGGGCACATTCACCCCTGCACGAAGGAGACGATACATAAAATTGTAGAGAATGTTGTTGTCGAAGAACATCTGGGTAGTGAGAAACTCGCATCCTGCGGCAACCTTGATCCTGAGACTCTCGATGTCTGCCGCACTGTTCTCACTTTCAGGGTGATTCTCGGGATAGCAGGCGCCCCCCACGCAGAAACCGCCGAAACGGACGATATCCTCCGTCAGCTCGCTTGCGTAGTGATAGTCGAGATGATCCGCCTTGAAGTCAGAGGGAATGTCACCGCGAAGAGCAAGGATATTCTCAATACCGTGTTCCCTCAAAGCCCGAAGCTGTGCCGTCACGCCCTCCTTTGTGGATGTGACGCAGCTGAGATGGGCAAGAGGTTCAACCCCCTTTGCCTTTATCTTCTCCGCAATATCCACGGTGTACGCAGATGTTCCGCCGCCTGCCCCGTATGTTACGCTCATGTAGCTCGGCGAAAGATTCGCAATAGCCTCTGCCGCCTCTTTGACATTCTCGTATGTATCGCTTGTTTTGGGAGGGAAAACCTCAAAGGAAAGGCTGGGCTTTTCCCCCTTGATTATGTCTGTGATTCTCATTTGTCTACCTCTTTGGTTGTGTTTTTTTGTTTAGGTTAGAGGATTGGCACCGCAATTCACATCACAAAATATGCCACTGTTGCCGCCACGAGCACCAACTCGATCAAAACGCGGCCGATGACGGACAACAGTACCGCCACACCACGGATGCCGTTCATCCTCGCCTCAATAATGGAAATGATGGGCAAAGCCGCGAACATCACCGAAAAAAACGGGAGCATCACGCCGAGTGGGATAAGGTCTGTATTAAGGTAAACCAAGCCTGCCGCCACCGCCACAAGGCAAATGACAAGCTCCGCTACGCGGAATTTCATGTTTTCTTTTCCTTTATCGCTCATCCTTACCGCCCCCCTTCCGTGTCATTCCATCTGTGTCTGCCTCTCGTCGGCACAACAGCACCTCTCGCTTCCGCTTCTTCCCTGTCACGGCGGATCATCAGTGCCACAATGAACACTGTAATAATACCGATAACTGCCGCAATATAGAAACCGCCGTTTGCACGCTCGAGTTCTATGTCGTCATCTCTTGCAATAAACAGCCCTTCGATCTCCTCGGGGGTAAGTGTACTGCTCAAAAGCTCCACAGACTCGATCTCAAGCACCGCAGAATCAGCGGAATAAACCATTACACCGAGATATGCCGCATTTCCTCTGCCGCTGTATTCCGAAAGGGGGCATCTCACAGCGTATACCACTCCGGGAACCGCATCGTTCACCGTATACTCACCGCGGCCTTGCTCGTTGCCCACAATAAAGATGACCGTAGAGTTTTCCGTCGTATCTGCAACGGAAAAACGGAAGATCAAGTCGTCCACCCCACTGAGATCCACGGCAGTTTTAAAGTTGCGGAGTACAATTCCGCTTGCCATGCCATCTTCATGATCGGGAAAGATATCCAAACGCAAAGCTCTCGCCGAATATCCCTCGAAAACGGAGAATATCTCACTCCTCTCCGTATCGCATCCATCTACGGAGCCTCCTGCGATCCATCCGTCTGTATGATAAAGACCGCTGAAATCCCACGCAGTAAAACCACCCTCGACCTTCTCAACGGGATCAATATATTCCGCCCCAAAGGACTCGATGATGCTGTTTTTTTCCTCTTTTCTGATGCTTTTCAGCAGCCGGCAAAGCTGCTCCTTCTGATCGTCCTCAAGATTTCCGGGCTCAAGGAAGAATACGCGAGGGGAATACACCTCGGCCGCTTCACACAATTTGTTGTACTCGGGTGTGACGGCAGAGGCCCTTGTACCTTCGCTCGGTTCAAAGCAGTACATAAGCCCCAGAGCCCCCCCTTCGCCTCCAAAAGCCTGAGCCGTATCAAGAAGGTATTTCGCCTCCCTGAGAACGGTGCTGTACTTGCCATCCTCGTCCTTCGCATCATGGTTAAAGGAGTACATGAGATACCACGGCATAGCGCCCCTGCGGCTCATATGAATAGCAAGCATCTGACCTACCACTCCGTTGTACTCTCCTCCGGTCTCCACGGGCAGGATTACACATCCGGGGGCTCCATTGGTATAGAGGTACATGGTGCTGTATGTAATCCGCATGAGCTCCGCTAATCTCATGGTGCAGTAGTACATGGATCTCGCCTCAAAATCCTCCCTCGTATAGGCAGTGCACTCACCAAGGATTACCCCTGCCGGACTCTCACCTCCGTTTTCGGAGAATGAGGAAAAAAGATGTCCCAGAACAGTTGAATACACCATGGCTCCCCGAGCATCAAGGGAAGCGGCCCCCTCTGCAAAAGAGCCTTCACCGTTCGTTATGCGAAGGTATACCTTCATGTTTGCCGAGTTGTAAAATCCGACCTCCGCCTGAAGCTCACTGAGAAGTGAACCGTTCAGCCGAACGATGGATCCATCCGTTGTAGCGATCTGGACCTCTGTGGAAGCACGGTCTCCGTCGTCACTGAGGATCAGCCGATCAAAAGGAAGATCCACTATAACGTGTGCCGCGTTGGATTCAAAGCCACCGACTGCTGATACCCCGGAAATTCCCACAATGGAGGCATCCTCCGGGACAAAGGGACTGTGATCAACACCTCTTGGTGCGGAAAGAAGCAGTTTCTCCTCCACCTCCCCTTCTATGGAAACATAAAACATATGGGTCCCAATGTATTTCGCCGTCAGGGCTGCATCAAGAACCAGTTCAAAATCCATGAAAATTCCGCTTCGCATAAGCTCTACCCCTCCCCAAAGAGTGGGGTCAGTCACGGATTCATGGGTGTATGGCACCGCATAAAGCACAAGTTCATCGTTCCGATGCGCTGTCACAACATCCTGTGAAACACTGCCCGATACTGTGAGCCGTCCGTTTGCACTGTTCATCGCAATGGAGGACACATAACCATTTGCTGTCGTCTTTGGGAGATTGTAACCCGTCCACAGCACGGAAACCGACTCTACGGTAATTCCCCCGTCTCTCGATGTCATCACGTTGCGGAATGACAGCCGATAGCCATCAGACTCTCCCGAGCTGAAGGGGAAGGAGTAAACATACCGTCCCCCTTGAAGGGAAATCGGTGAAGAATCGGCATATGTCCCGTCTTTCCGAAAGGCGCAGGTCATGTTCCCCTCAACGATCTCCCCGGAAAGAGTGACCAAAAGAAAAGCCTCCGTCCCTGTTGGAAGAGTCTCACTGAAAGCAAAATTCCCCTCAACGTCTGCATCTGCTCCTGTAGTGCGAATAGTCAATATTCCATTTTCATATGCCGCCATCGCGTTTGTCATCTCGTAGGACGGGGTCAGATAACGGCTTATGTGATCGAAATTGTTACCGGATGCATAATACACAGGAGAGAATCTCACAGTTTTTGGAGTCTCTTCACCGCAGTCCAGCGAAATTGTCACCCTGTCTATCCGTTCGATAAGGGAAACATCCACAACAATCTCCTGCCAACTGTCCGTATCGATGACAGCCGAGGAGTAATACTCACCCTCTGCAGAATGAATACCAACTCTCACATTCATCGCAATGTTCGTTTCAAGAGATCCCATCTCAACGGAAAGAGGGATATACATGAGGTTTCTGCCGAGAATGGACGTTGGGTTCTCGTTCACAAGAACGATCTCATCCTCCGAAAAGGTATTCCGTACGCTGAGCCTGAGGGTAAAGTATTCATCCATTTCCTGACGAATCACTCTGACCCCCTCCCCTTCGACAAACCACTCACTTGAAAAATCGGGGTCAGGGATCAAAATGCTCATGTCACTTTCTATTTGGTCTGACCCTCGCACATAGGATTGTCGGTATACCGCCCGACTCACCGTCTCGGCGGACAATCCTATGACGAGTGCTGAAAGGGTCAGAATCGCAATCAACATCCCTATCACTTTTATTTTCACGAAGCACTTCACCTTCCCTGTCAAATTCGCGCTATATACACCAAATTCAAAAAACATTCTGCTATTTTATTATTATATCACACCGAATGTCCCGAATCAATGACGGTTTGTTAAAATCCATGATTTAAACCCTTGTTTTTTCTCAAAGGGCCCTATTTCCACAAAAAATTGTGCTTTTGCCTTTTCAGCGACCTTGCATAAATCCCAAAAAAGGACACCTCGTCTCCGAGATGTCCTTTTGGTTCAATTTACTTTACGCCCTTTACATGACTCCCTATCACGGGGAATATTACAAGGGTTTTCGCTTGATTACTCAAATGTACGAGCGAAATTGTACAGCATAACTGCGATGAGAGCACGGGATGCGGGAGATTCGGGATACAGCAGACCGTTTGTGCCGCCGTAAATCTCGTTCTCAATCGCCCACTTCATCTCAGCTGTTGCCCAGTCGGAAACGAGCTCGCCGTCAGCGAATGCAGCAAGGTCAAGATCGCTTGCTTCGTATACTTCGATAAACTTAGCGAATCTTGCAATGATTACTGCTGCCTGCTCAATGGTGATCTCATCCTCAACACCGAATGTGCCGTCGCCATATCCGAGAACGATGCCCTTGGAAGCAGCCCATTCAACGTAAGTGGAGTACCATTCACCTGCAACAACGTCGCTGAATGTTGTCTCGGTGTAGAGGGAGGTGTCAACGCCTGCCATTCTGCCGAGAACGGTTACGAACATTGCGCGAGTCATGGTTGTATCGGGTTCAAATTCGGTTGCGGAAACGCCCTTGAAGAGACCGTTTTCGTATACGAATTCAATCGCATCAATGTAGCTTGCATTGTTGGAAACATCGATGAAGGGGTTCTTCCAGCCTTCTTCAATTTCCTCAACCTTTTCCTCAACAATCTTCTTGAAGGTTGCGCGGATGGTCTGGTTTGTTGCAGCCTTATTGAATGTGTACTCACTTACTGCACCAACGTCAACGCCGTTTACATAAACCGCATCGATCTCGTAACCTGCGTAAGGAGTGATTGTGTACTTAACGATGCTGTTCAGCATTATGGTCTTTGTGCCAACATTGCTGATCGTACCGCCCTCACCGGCTGTTGCAGTGATTGTGATCTTGCGACCCTGGAGCTGATTGATAACCCAGAACCAGTCGTCATAGAAGCCATTGCTTCCGCCTACATCGGGAGAAGCAGGAGACTTTTCATATGCTGTAATGAGAGTTGTGAGAGTAGGAACATTTACCCACAGTCTGTTTGCATAATATGCAGCTGTGTATGCGGTAAGCTTACCTTCCTCATCAATTGTGTATACAGTTACGTTCTGTACGGAGTATCTGTCTGCGGGGAACGCATAGCCAACAGTTACTTTCTCACCTTCAAGTGCATCAACGGAAGCACCGTTTGCTCTGTCAATGATCTTGACATCCACGGAGGAGATCAGAGTTACATTCTTTGCGAGTTTGTCAAGTGTCTCGATCTGTGCTTCGTTCATGCCTGCCTTCAGTGTATCGGCAACCTTTGTAGCATTGGTATCAACGGAGATGGCAACATTGCCTTCTACCGCACGGGAAAGTTCAACAAGCGCATCGATGCCGAACTTAACGCTGGTGTTTGTGAAGGTGATGGTGAGTCCGCCGCCATTCTTGAATATCTTGAGAGAATCCGCAAGGATATCAAGAGCTTCCTTGGGGATAAGAATCTTGTTTACTTCAGCAACGTTTGCAGCCTTTGCCGCAGCAGCAGCGTTGATTGTGATGGAGGTTGTGCCAACAGCACTTGTTCCTGTGATACCGAAACGGCCGAGAGCTTCCTTCAGCTCATCGTTTGCAATGATAACCTCAGCGGTCTTGCCGTCCTTGATAACAGAAACGGGAATCTCAACACCGTGAACATCGCCGCTTACGGGGATCTTAACGCTGTCAGCATCCTTCTTATCCTCAGTGCCGCAGAGTTCGCACTTTCTTACAGCATTGCCCTTGCTGTCAACATCCCAGTCACCCCATGTGTGATCGCCTGTGGTGGGGATAACTTCGCTGTCCTTGATCTTTGTGTTGCAGTCGAGACACCATGTCTCACCTGTGAGACCTTCCTCGAAGCAGGTTGCTTCCTTTGCATCACGGATCTCGGTGTTTTCACCGTGTACATCCGCATTTACATCGCCGTATTCAACACCGCAGACATCGCATACTGCCTTTGTGATGCAGTTCGCCTCGCCGCCCTCGTGAGCAGCCTCGTCAAACTTTTCACCGCAGCCGCAAATATGCCAGTGGTTTTCAGCATCTGTCTTCCATGTATCGTCAGCATCAACGTGTTCGCCTGTTGCTTCGATAACCTCACCGTCAGCGATCTTTGCGTCGCAGGCGAGACAATATGTATCACCTGTGTAGCCGTCTTCGGAGCAGGTAGGTGTCTTTGCATCACGAACTTCGGTTTCGCCTGTATGATTGTCAGCGCTTACTTCGCCGTATTCAACGCCGCATACGGAACAAACTGCCTTTGCTGTGCAGGTAGCCTCGCCGCCCTCGTGAGCAGCTTCATCAAACTTTGCACCGCAGCCGCAGGTATGCCAGTGGTTTGTACCGTCGGTTTCCCATGCATCGTCTGCATCAACGTGTTCGCCTGTTGCAGCGATCACTTCACCGTCAGCGATCTTTGCACCGCAGGTAAGACAATATGTGTCGCCTGTGTAGCCGTCTTCGGAGCAGGTTGCAGGCTTAGCATCGCGAACCTCGGTGTCACCCTTGTGGTTGGATGCATTTACAGTGCCGTATTCAACGCCGCAGTCAGAGCATACTGCCTTTGCTGTGCAGGTTGCCTCGCCGCCGTTGTGGGCAGCTTTGTCAAAGATTTCACCGCAGCCGCAGATGTGCCAGTGATCAGCACCGTCAGTAGTCCACTCGCCGTCAGCATCAACATGGTCGCCTGTTGCTTCGATGATCTCACCGAATGTGATGATCTCACCGCAGCCCAGACACATCAGGTCACCTGTGTAACCGTCGTCGGAGCAGGTCGCAGGGGCAGCATCGATAAGCTCGGTCTCGCCTGCGTGGTTTGTAAGATCAAAATCACCGTATTCAACGCCGCAGTCAGCGCAAACGGGCAGTGCAGCACAGGTAGCCTCGCCGCCATTGTGTGCAGTCTTGTCAAAAACTTCGCCGCAGCCGCAGATGTGCCAGTGGTTGTCAGCATCAGTAGTCCACTCGCCGTCAGCATCAACGTGTTCGCCTGTTGCTTCAATAATTTCACCAAGTTCAATCAGCTCGCCGCAGTCAAGGCACATCAGATCACCTGTGTAACCGGGATCGGAGCAGGTTGCGGGGATTACGTCGATAAGCTCGGTCTCGCCCTTGTGGTTTGTGGGGTTGAGGTCGCCGTATTCGGTAGTACAGATATCGCAGAGAGCAAGTGCGATACAGTCAGCCTCGCCGCCCTCATGCTTGCCTTCATCGTAAAGATCGCCGCAGGTGCCACAGATATGCCAGTGCTGAGCCTCATCGGTAAACCACTCGCCGTCTCCTGTGTGGAGTCCTGTTGCGGGGATAGTTGTACCTTCCTCAGTCATTGTATCGCAGGCCTTGCAGTATGTATCGCCTGTGTAGCCGTCATTGCCGCAGTCGCCTGCAACATCGTCGCGAATCTCGAATTCACCCTCGTGGTTTTCGGGGTTGTAGTCGGGAGCGATGTCAGCCGCAGTCACTTCAACAGTGCAGGCTGCATCGGAGAAGATCTTGCCGCAATGTCCGCAGGTCCAGTATGCGATGTGACCTGCAGTTGCACAGGTAGCCTCAACAGCTTCTGTGGCAACAGCGTAATCGGTATGTGTGTGTGTAACTGTGATCTTACCGGGAATCACCTGGGAGGTAAGCACAGTGGATTTGTCCTTGATAACAGAACTCATAACCACAGAATACTCTCCATCGGGAGCATCAGCAGCCACAGTAAAGTTAAGCTTGCAGACATACTCATTGAGAACTACATTCTTTGAGAAAGCCATGGTGATGGATTGCTTGGCGTTATCGCAAGCACCCAGTGTCCATTTTTCCTCAATTGCGGAATAATCAGTGAATCCGTCGAATGTAAGAGCAGATTTGTCGTATGTAAGACCG
Source organism: Oscillospiraceae bacterium (assembly GCA_015064135.1). Lineage (GTDB taxonomy): Bacteria > Bacillota > Clostridia > Oscillospirales > CAG-272 > UMGS1696. The sequence continues at coordinate 10,008 of SVSU01000030.1, read as the reverse complement.
GAAACTGCAACGGAGTTGTAAGATGTACCTGCACTTGCAACACTCAGTTCAACGGTCACAGTTTCGCCGGGCTTTGCCTGGGCATCGGAGATGGTGAACGTAACGTCTGTCGCATCAGCCGCAGCAGGGATATAAACCATCTGCACCAGCATCAGCACCGTCACGAACACGCTGAGGAACTTTTTCATGATAAACCTTCCTTCATAAAATAGATTTTTTCGGGGATATCCCCAAATTGCCTGTATTGCATCCCAACCTGCTCTCTCAAGTTCGCATACACCCCGATGTCACAGGGCAGAGACAGCAACTCCAGGCTACTATACAGTATACATTATACCCTCACGAAAGTTTTTTGTCAATGGGTTTCTGCAATTTTTTTTGGTTTCATCAGTACCTTTGGCGAAAACAGAAAAAACTACATTTATATTTTATGCATCATGCGGTATGTATCACGCCATTTCATAAAGTACAGCTTTCTCCCATGTCCGCACATTCCTTCACATATTTAGCGAGAACCGGATTTTTGTATTCTCTCTCCCCCGTCACTTCGCGGATCACCGTTACAAAATCGGGCAGTTCAAACACCTCATCTTCTTCGGAAAGCTCCACTTCAAGGATGGCACGATCAGTGAAAAAGGGATAGATGTCGATTTCCGCCGTGTGAGAGCCATAGGGCAGGATGATACGCCGCTTATGAAGAGGATGCATGGCAGGATCCGCAGTCTCAAGCAGAGCATTGTACTCCCTCTCCGATATTTCCTCCTCGATTTCAATGCGCTTGATGGCGCTCTTTTTCAGCTTAAAAGTGGTAATGTAGGAAGTCTTGTCCCCCTCCTCCCACTTTCTCACCCGCCGTTCTCCAACATCGGAAAGAAGATATGTCTGAGTGATGTAAATGTCCCTCGCCCCCGGCATTGCGGCAAGCTCCTCCGCATTCGGATATTCAATGAGGTACTTTCGTTCAATTTCAAAATGATTGTCGGGATTACTCATAATTATGGCTATACCTTTCTTTGGTTTTCAATCCTTCTCTCCTCTTGTTTTATCGGAGATACTTACTTTGCGTTCATAACAAATTGACAATATTAACTGTATTGATTAACAATATTGACCTTAAACAAGAGATGAATCAGCCCATTTTTCCGTTTACAGAAATGGCTTTTGTTCCAAAATCATGTTTTTATCAACAATATGTTAAAAAAAACGATGTTCAATATGTAAAAAATTGACTTTTCGCCATTTTAATTTTGAAAAACTATTGACAATCCGTGTAGAGTGTTGTAATATAAAAAGTGATTTGTGCTCACTCAAGTTTTTACAGGAGAGGAAAATGAGATGAACAAAGAACTCATGGAACTGTATCGCACCAATCTGGCGAAAGAACTTCCCGTTCTGCGTGCAAAATTGAGACTGTCGCAGGAGGAGCTGGCAGAGCTTTTGGATGTCAGCCGCCATACTATTATCAGCATCGAAAGCAACAAACGACTTATGCAGTGGACCACTTTCCTTGCGCTCATCTACATACTGCAGCAATTCAGCGAAACGAGAAAAATGTTGGCATCGGTGGGACTTCTGCCCCTCGAATACAACAAAATGCTTTCCGAAATACACACACCCGACTCTGATTTGAACTGAGTGTTTCCCACAAAAAACAGATGCTGCCGCACAAGAACGGATTGTTGTCCGTATCTCGCGCCGCAGCATCTTTTTTCTTACATTTTCTTAACGATATCGTCAGACAGCAGATTAAAGCCCGCATCTTTGAGGACCTTTATCGCCGCATCGTTGTCATCCACACGGAGCACCACATAAGCATGGGAGCCGGAGACAGATACAAAAGCGTAGATATATTCAACATTGATTCCGTTCACCGCGGAAAGAACCTTTGCCAGTCCCCCCGGGGCATCGGGAACCACTACGCCGATAACATCGGTGATGGACACAACGCACTCCTTTTCAGCGAGTGCTTTTTTTGCCTTTTCGGCATCATTTACAATAAGACGAAGGATACCGAAATCCTTGGTTTCCGCAACATTGAAGGCACGGATATCAATTCCTGCTTCGGCCAATGTGTTTGTTACTTCGCAGATGGCACCTGCCTTATTTTCCGCAAAAACGGAAAGCTGACTGATTGTCATGATTGTAACCTTCCTTCCTTTTAATTATTGTAGAGATTTCTCTTGTCGATGACGCGGACCGCCTTGCCCTCGCTTCTCACAATGGATTTAGGTTCAACGATAGTCACCTTTGCATAGATACCGAGAACAGCCTTCAGTGCCTCCGTGATCTCCTTCTCAACCTCTGTGATATGGTTGATCTTGTCGGAGAAGAGTTCGGGAGTCATTTCCACCTTTACCTCAATGGAGTCGCTGTGACCCTGACGGTCAACAACGATCTGATAGTTTGCGGTAAGTCCCTTGTTGAGGAGCACCATCTCGATCTGAGAGGGGAACACATTGACACCCTTGACGATGAGCATATCATCGCTTCTGCCCATGGGCTTGGACATTTTTATATGAGTTCTGCCGCAGGAGCAGGGCTTTCTTGAAAGCACGCAAATATCCTTTGTTCTGTATCTGAGAAGAGGGAAAGCTTCCTTTGTGATACTTGTGAACACCAGTTCTCCCTTTTCACCCTCGGGAAGCACCTTGCCTGTCTTTGGGTCGATGATCTCGGCGATGAAGTGGTCCTCGTTGATGTGCATACCGGTCTGCTCCTCGCACTCGAAGGAAACGCCGGGACCGGACAATTCCGTGAGGCCGTAGATATCGTATGCTTTGAGCCCAAGCTGTGCCTGGATATCGCGGCGCATTTCTTCCGTCCATGCCTCAGCTCCGAAAATGCCTGCCTTCAGCTTGATCTGATCGCGCAGCCCCTTTTCATGAATATTTTCCGCAAGATAAGCGGCATAAGAAGGGGTACAGCAGATAATGGTTGCACCCAGGTCACACATAAACTGAAGCTGACGCTCCGTGTTTCCCGATGACATGGGAAGAGTGAGACATCCAACCTTGTGAGAACCGCCATGCATTCCCGCACCGCCCGTGAAGAGTCCGTAGCCGTATGCAACCTGAACTACATCCTCCTTTGTGCCGCCAACCGCCATAATGGCACGGGCACAGCAATCTTCCCAGAGATTTATATCGTTCTGTGTATAGAAAGCCACCACGCGCTTGCCGGTAGTACCGCTTGTGGACTGGATTCTCACGCAGTCGGAAAGAGGGGCGGACATGAGCCCGTAGGGGTACGCATCCCTGAGATCATCCTTAGTAACAAAGGGGAGCTTCCAAAGATCCTCTGTGGATTTGATGTCACCGGGCTCCACCCCATGCGCCTTCATTTTATTCTTATAGTATTCACAGTTATTCCATACGCGCTCCACCGTCTTGACAAGACGTTCATCCTGCCAAGCCTTGATCTGCTCACGGGAAGCGGTTTCAATCTCGGGCTGGTAATAATTAGCCATTGGTGGTAATTCCTTTCGATGAAAAAAGTTTCAACTATGTTTTATCAGAAAACAGATGCAATTTCAAGAGGATATTGTGAACTTTTCAAAAAGTCTCCGCCGCAGTGCTCACATATCGAATCCTGCACCGAACACTCTCTCGCAGAGATCACAGTATTCTTTGTAAGCCGCGGTGTGATCAAGGGAAGCGAGAAGCTCGACAAAGCTGCGATAGTACCACCCCTGCATAAATTTGTCTTTTTGGTTGAACCTCTCAAACACACCGTCCCCCATCTGCAAATAATCGCTGTGGATGGCGCGGAGGTTTGCCAGCTTGTCGCCGAGGATCACTGCCTTTGCGCTGTCACTGACGCAGGCGCCGATCTTCTCAAGAGAGGTGCGTTTTCTGTCGTACCAGGTCTCGTGCCGCGGAAGATCTGAGCAATCGGTCTCGGTATCCAGCATGACCATGTCAAACACATTCTCGCCGAACCGCTGACGTATGGTCTCGGGAGATACGCCTGCATCCTCAACGGTGTCATGGAGAAGGGCGGCAATAATGGCATCTGTGTCATCGGTGATGCCGGCAGTGATGGCAGCCGCCTCCATGGGGTGAAGAATATAGGGAACAGATGAGCCCTTGCGAACAGCACCCTCGTGAGCAGCCGCGGCAAATTGGATAGCTTCGGTTAAGTAAGTCATTGGAAAAATCCTTTCGCAAAATCGTTGTTTTGTTTTATTATACCATAAAAAACAGGGATTTTTTGACTTTTTCAAAAAAATATTATTTTTTTATCGAAAAGCTATTGCATTTCCTTTTCGGATGTGGTATAATAACCCTCGTCCGAAGGGGTATAGCTCAGTTGGTAGAGCAGCGGTCTCCAAAACCGCGTGTCCTGAGTTCGAGTCTTAGTGCCCCTGCCAGAAAAAAGATCAGCTTGTACAAGTTGGTCTTTTTTGTTTTCCATCGCCTTGCCAATGACCTCGCGTTGTGCTATAATATTTCCAAAGAAAGGCGGTGGTTCAATGAATATAAACCGACACATTATCATCGACTGCGACCCCGGCACCGACGACGCACTGGCACTTTATGTGGCGTCCCTCCACATAAGGGAGTCTGTCCTCGCCGTCCTCTCCTCCTACGGAAACTCCACTCTCACCAATACCCATGCCAATCTTCTGGGGCTCGGAGGGCTTCTTTCCCTTGAATGCGAATACCTCCGCGGAGCAGCGGCTCCTTTGGGGAAGGATTCCTTCATCCCCACCGATTATCACGGGGAGAACGGACTCTGCGGCATTGTACTCCCCCCTCCCACCCACATCGAGGAACATACAAACGGCATCGCAAGGGCGGCAGAACTCCTCTCGACAGCCGGTCCAATAACGTGGATCGCCCTCGGCCCCCTCACCAACCTTGCCTCTCTCCTTAACCAACACCCCGACGCCATATATAATATTGAAGAAATTATTATAATGGGCGGCGGTCTCGCCTTCGGAAATGTTCCCTCAGGAGCAGAATACAATTTCAGCTTAGATCCTCATGCGGTAGATGCGGTGTTTGCCTGCCCCGTCCAAAAGACCCTTGTTCCCCTTGATCTCACCCATACCCTCGCATTTTCCGAAGCCGAAGTGGAGCAGATCACAGGTGCGGCGGCATCGGAACTCAGGTGGGAGACACTTCTGCCGCGAGATGTATTCGGAGAAATATTCTTCCGCAATCTCTCCTCCGCCCAAAAAAACGGCCATGACGGCGCTATTATCCACGACGCTGCCACTTTGTGCTATCTTCTCTGTCCCGAGGCGTGCACCGCCCGGCAAAAGCGGCTCACCTGCGATGCGCTCGGCAGGATCGCGGAATCGGAAAACGGCTATCCCGTAAACGTTGTAACCACCATGAAAAAATCTGCCATGGCAATGCTCCTCAAAGAATAACAGGCAGGCGGCTGATAATCCCAAATAAAAAAGTGAGCAGACAGGGTTCAATGCCCCCGTCGGCTCACTTTATTTTGTTTGCTGTTCAAAAAGCCACTCCGCATCAAATAATATAATGATGATCTCGTCAGCAGCGAATTACTGTGTTAACCACCCGTAATTCCTCATTATTTATGGTACAGTGACTGCGTATGATAGTGCGGCTCGCAGGTAAGATTGATGCCCAGTCTGCGGTACACATCCGCATCCACACGGGAAAGGATCACCGTAGAGTGTGCTTCACATCCTCTGAGGTCGGACAAGCGCTCCATGGCCCGGTTTGCAATTTCGCTTCTTGCGGCAGAAATAGAAAGCGCCACAAGCACCTCGTCGGAATGAAGTCTGGGGTTGTGACCTCCCAGATATCCCGTTTTCAGCTTCTGGATAGGCTCTATTGCCTCGGGCTCAATGAGATGGACGCATCTCTCCATCCCTTCAAGAGCTTTCAATGCGTTAAGAAGTGCCGCCGATGCAGGACCCAGGAGATCGGAAGTTTTACCCGTAACGATTCTGCCGTCGGGAAGTTCAATGGCAACAGCAGGAGTGTCATTCATCTCTGCCGAGCGTTCCAACGCCGCCTTCACCACCTGTCGATCGTTGACAGTGACCTCTGCCTGACGCATAAGCAGTTCAAGCTGGTCGATGGTGCTCTGTTCCCCTCTGCCGTTACGCTTTTCGCAAAGTGCTTTGAAGTATCGACGGATGATCTCACCCTTCGCGGCGGCTGATACAATATCATTATCCACAATACAGTTGCCCACCATATTGACACCCATATCGGTCGGAGACTTATACGGGCAGTTTCCGTTTGTGATCATTTCAAAAATGGAGCGAAGAACGGGGAAAATCTCCACATCGCGGTTATAGTTCACAGCAGGCACACCGTAGGCATCGTAATGGTAGGGGTCGATCATGTTCACATCGTTGAGATCGGCGGTAGCTGCCTCATAGGCAAGGTTGACGGGATGCTTCAACGGGAGATTCCATATTGGGAAAGTCTCAAATTTGGCATACCCTGCCGAAATACCGCGGCGATAATCGTGATAAAGCTGAGAGAGGCAGGTAGCCATCTTGCCGCTTCCGGGGCCGGGGGCTGTGATAACGACAAGGGGACGTGTGGTTTCGATATATTCGTTCTTACCGAAGCCTTCTTCGCTGACGATATGATCCACATTCAGGGGATAACCCTCAATGCGGTAGTGATAATAGACCCTGATATCAGATGCCTTAAGTCTTTTTCCGAAAGCTCGTGCGGAAGGTTGTCCGTTGAACTGACCGATGACAACGCCACCCACATAGAAATCCATGCTGCGGAACAGGTCGATGAGACGAAGCACATCTCTGTCATAGGAAATACCGATATCACTGCGGATCTTGTTGCTTTCGATATCTCCGGCGTTGATGACAAGGATGATCTCCACATCCTCGCGCATTTTACGGAGCATCTGCAGCTTGCTGTCAGGCTTGAAGCCGGGAAGCACACGAGACGCATGGTAGTCATCGAAGAGCTTTCCTCCGAATTCAAGGTAGAGTTTCCCTCCAAAGTTGGAGATTCTCTCCGCAATCTTCTCGGACTGGGTTTTTATATACAAATCGTTGTCAAATCCTATTCTGTTCACAGCATACCTCGGTTTTTCACAATATTTTCATTATAATAAAATATACTTTACAATAGAAAATTATACTATATATTACGGTTTGTGTCAAGAGATATTTTGGTTTTTCGAGATGTGGAGAATAACCAAGACAGGCAAGAAAACCGCCGTGAAAAGCTGTCTCCGCACCCAAAAACCACATCAAAAAGCCCAAAAAACGAAGAAAAACGGAGCATTTCCATAGCCAAATTAAAATAATCGGGAATTTTTGCAAAAACCTCTTGACAGAACGGAGGAGAAGTGGTATAATCTTTCATGTTTGAACCATAAACCAAGCTGTGCCAATATGCCGGCTTGAAAAATTGAAAATCCAAAAGGAGAAACAGTATGTCCACATACATGGCAAAAGCCGAAACAGTTGAACGCAGCTGGTATATCATCGACGCAGCCGGCAAGCCCCTCGGTAAGACCGCTGCAGCAGCTGCCAACATTCTTCGCGGCAAGCATCGCCCCGAATTCACTCCCCACGTTGACTGCGGCGAGTTCGTAGTAATCGTAAACTGCGCAAAGGCAGTTCTCACCGGAAAGAAGCTGGATCAGAAGTTCTACCGCACACACTCCGGCTACATCGGCGGTCTGAAGGAAACAAGTTACAGAAAGCTCATGGCAACCCGTCCCGAGTTCGCTATGCAGCTGGCTGTTAAGGGTATGCTCCCCCACAACACCATCGGCGCAAAGTCTCTGACACGTCTGAAGGTTTACGCAGGCAGCGAACACAAGCAGCAGGCTCAGAAGCCTGTTCCTTACGAAGTTGAAATGTAAGAAAGGACAGGTATAGAGTAATATGTATACAAGTGCAAAGCCTTATTTCTACGGTACCGGCAGAAGAAAGAGCTCTGTTGCAAGAGTTCGTCTGTATCCCGGCACAGGCAAGATCACAATCAACGGCCGCGATGTTGAAGATTACTTCGGTCTTGAAACATTGAAGCTGATCATCAACCAGCCCTTTGGTGTAACAAACACAATCGGCAAGTACGATATCGTTGCAAACGTAACCGGCGGCGGCATCTCCGGTCAGGCAGGTGCAATCCGTCACGGTGTTGCAAGAGCACTCCTTCTCGCAGATGACACATTCCGTGCTTCTCTGAAGAAGGCAGGCTTCCTCACAAGAGACCCTCGTATGAAGGAAAGAAAGAAGTACGGTCTCAAGGCAGCTCGTCGCGCTTCCCAGTTCTCAAAGAGATAATTATTTTATCGAAAAAATGGCTTGTTTACAGGGGTTTCGCCTTGTTGCAAGCCTTTTTTTGATGTCCGTTTGATGTCCGAATGGTCAAAAAACATAAAAAATCAGCGGTTAAGGTGTAAAATCCTCAACCGCTTTTTTGTTGCATATACATTGAAAACGCGAGTCTGCTCATCAATAATGGGGTGGATATAAAAGCCGTGTCTTCGCAGTTAGGTCATTGTAACATAAATATAACGGCTGACACCTACGGACACATTTTCGACGAGTACAAAGCAAGAATCGCCAAAAGCCTTGAAGATAGCCTTTTTTAAAAATAACGGAGCATACTCTATATGGGTTATGCTCCGTTGTTGATTTATTTACATATATATGGTATAATTATGTTGAATTAAAAAAATTGTATTTTTTGAGGAGTATTATGGATTTAAGAGAATTTTATCTTCAAAACATCAAAGAAGATGAATATCATTACCGCTTTTACGATGATATTGAAAATGTTAATAAAGAATATAATATATTTACTGGATATGAAGAAGTAAATGATTTTGAATTTAAAGTGTATGATATAGAGGAAGCAATACTGAAATTTAAAGAATGGTGCCAACCTGAAGCTAGTTTTTATAAAAGAGAAAATAAATGTTGGTTTTATCTTCTTACATATTATTTACACAAAACTGGGTATGAGATAAAGGAATTTCCAAGAGTATTAGCTAGACCTCCTGTAGAACCTAGTGATTTTACATATGGAGAAATTAGAAACAGAATCATTGCTCAAGGCGGTGATGATAATGGTACAGTTCGCTATGCTACACGCCGAACATTCGTAGCCAATCTTCATTTTGAACTTAAATCTAATCATATAGAAATAACCGACTCAATCAATCAAAAGTTTGTTGAAATCTCAAATCGTCAATCATCATTCAATAATATGAGCACAGATGAAAAACTTGCCGAGATAGCAAACCTTATTGAAAATATGTTGAAGAAAGACGGCAAATTCCTTACGATAGATTACTCATTGGTATGTTTTGATTATATCAACGAGGAAACAGTTAAGGGGTATCGGCATAAACTTCAATGTTTTAGACATTCCTCTGATGAATCCATTGCTGAACGAGCATCCTTTTCCGATGAACAAAAATCATTTCTTATTGATTATGGCTTGGTAATAATTAAAGCAATTCACGATGTATTGGAAATAGAGAAATAACAATTACAGGAGCAAATTCTTGGTGCAAATTTGGTGCAAAATCTTATGAAACGATATGAATTTTATCAAACGATATACAATCATATCTACACAAAACCCCACAATATAAGCGTTTTTCAACGATATTAAACGTCATAAACGTAACAGGGAAAACTCAAAGAGATAATCAAAGCCCTACAGGGCGAAATCACACAGCACTCACTTTTGTGGGTGCTGTTTTTTGTAAAAAAGTAATCTTAAAACTGTAAAACTCTTTAAATTTAGTCGACTTTTTTGAAAAAAGCTCTTGACAAACGAAAGCAAAAGCGGTATAATATAAAAGCTGTCGTAAGAGAGCATCTGCGCCGCTAGCTCAGCTGGATAGAGTGACTGGCTACGAACCAGTAGGTCAGGGGTTCGAGTCCCTTGCGGCGCGCCATAGAAACAGAACGATTTAGATGACAATCTAGATCGTTTTGTTTTTTATAAAAAAGTATGTTTTCAAAAGTCTTGAAATGTTTATAAAATTATGATATAATCAATATGCTACATACTATACTTA
>SVSU01000151.1 GCA_015064135.1 Oscillospiraceae bacterium | reverse complement strand
TCGGTGTACAGATACAGCACGGTGGGGATAATCCCATTTATGAGACGGCAGAGGATGCAGGCTTTGACCTTGAGGGGCTGACATTTTCCACAGAGCGAGAGGGTATGCCCCCGATTCCCATTGAAAAAATCGGCAGAGAATAAAAACGGAGCGCAAACGGTTATAACGACCGAATGCGCTCTTTTTTATGCTTTTTGTATCTTATACGCCCACAAAATCAAGGAATTTCACAATATGCTCGTCCCAGTAAGCCCAGTTGTGGTCGCCCTCGTCCTCCACATAGGTGTAATCAAAGGGGTTTCCTTCAAGGGATGCGAAGAAGTCACGGGTTCGGTGTGCGGCAGAGAGGAGAAAATCGTCCTTTCCGATGGCGTGGTATATCCGCGGTGCAGGGAGTCCATCGGTGACGATTTTCTGTGCATTGCCGAGGACATCCTCCTCCGTTCCCACCGTCTCTCTGGCGTCGTACACCCTTTTCAGAATGGCATCAACATCGGGATTTTCCCCGGGTTTGCCGCCCGGAAATGGGAACACGGTGTCCCCGGCCGAGAGGCAGCCGATGGCGGAGAACCTGTCGGGGTTGGCAAGCCCGATCTTCAGCGCACCGCCCCCTCCCATGGAATTGCCTGCGATCCAGTTGTCCTCTCTTTTGTCTGACAGGTTGAAAAAGCCGCCCATGACGTCGAACAGCTCATTGGCGATGGTGCGGTAGAAGGGGTATCCGTGTGCCATGTCGGCATAATTTGAATTTTCCGCATCGGGCATGACTACGGCAATACCTCGCTCCTTCGCGTAACGTTCAATGGAGGTATTCCGTGACCATGTGGTGTGACCGTCTCCCTTCCCGTGAAGAAGCCAGAGGGTGGGAATCGTGCTTCCATCCTTGATGCCCTCGGGAAGAATAACCGTGGAGTTCTGGCAGCGGAGCATGGTGCTTGAGAACCAGTTTACTGTTATCTGTGCCATCTTACTTTACCTCCTTCATCCACTTGATTATGGGTCTGATGAACTGATCCCAGAAGCCCCAGTCGTGGTATGCATCGGGGACTTCCTCATAGGTGAGGTCCATGCCGATATCACGGAGAGTGTCCCTCATTGCCGTGTTTGCCTTGTAGAGAAAATCGGCGGTGCCCACGATCTGATAGAGCTTTGGCATGGGCTTTCCTTCATCAACAATTCGGCGTGCAAGGGCGGCAATGTCATTTTTGCTTCCCTCGAAAGCGGAAAGATCGCCGAAAATGTCTTCCCAATAGGAGGCAGGTCTGCCGATATAGCCGAAGAGCTCCTCCCCCGGGAACATCCATTCGGGGTGTACGGCAGGGGCAATGGCACCGATCTTCGAGAAGGTTTCGGGATAGGTCAGCCCTATTGAGAGGGAACCGTAACCGCCCATGGATGAGCCTGTGATCCAGGTGTCCTCATATTTCCGTGAAATGCCGGGGAACATCCCTCTTGCCACATTGACCACTTCTTCGCCGATGAATCTGCGGTATTCGGGGCCCACAGCCATATCCGCATACCAGCTGAGACTTCCGCTTGGCATGACAACGGCGATGCCTGCCTGCTCCGCATATCGTTCGATGCTTGTCAACCGCATCCAGGAGGTGTAGTCATCGCTCATGCCGTGGAGAAGGACGAGAAGGGGATAGTGATACCGCCCGTCAGGATCCTCATGCACCATTTTTCGCGAACGCTGAGGCAGAAGAACATTCATGGATGTGTTTCCTCCGAGAATATCCGAGTGAAAATTGACGTGTAAATGTGCCATAATAAACTCCTTGCTGAAGTATCAGACTTGATTTTGTTTTGCCGTGAAAGTTCTGCGTTTTTGAATGAGATAAACGACAACGATTGAGCAAATGACCCCTGTAATAACGCCGCAGGTATCGAGAGCCATGTCGCCGAGTTCACAGGAGCGCCCGGGGACAAGGGACTGATGGAGCTCATCGGAGACGGCATACAGTCCGCCGAGCATTACGGAGAAAAAGGCGCTTTTTCCTACCGATGGCTTAAAAAACGCTTTTCTTTGATAGGCAAAAGCATTGGAGATGAGAAAACCGAGAAAGGCGTAAATGCAGAAATGGGCTGTTTTTCGTATGAAATAGGAATTCTGCTCGATGATTGCCATCTTTACCTCGGGAGAGTATGTTTCAAAATCGGGGTTGAAGAAGGTGATTATCACCTCGAGGAAGGAACCGCTTGTCTGAGAGGATTCCGAGGCGGTCTCACTTGAAAAGGAGAAGATGAACCCCATCCAGAGGATGACAAGCATCCATAAGAAAATGAGTATAAGGAGCTTTTTTTTCATAAGTTGCCCTCATTATGTAAGATATCGCTTTTATTATACCATATAAAAAAGTTTTTTTCACCCCATTCGGAAAAATAAATTGCGGATTCACTCCGAAAAGACTTGTGCGGCGGAGGTTTGTGTGATATAATGAATCAAATTGATTTTTTACCATTCCAAAGGAGGTATCACATAATGGCAGAAAAAAACAGACTGACTTCGGGTGCGGACGAGACCACCCCGTCCCATCCCCAGTATTTTTCATGGATCAACAACACAAACGAGGGAGCAACGGAAGGGCAGACCCTCATAAATCTTGAGTATTTCAAGTGGCTCCACGATACATACGGCATGGAGCTTGAAATATACGCATGGGATGCGGGAAACCTTGACGGTTCGGCAGGCACCTATGGCCATCCCGATGAGACCCCCAAGCTGAAGGAG
>SVSU01000029.1 GCA_015064135.1 Oscillospiraceae bacterium | reverse complement strand
ACCTCCGTGTTTTTTCAGCTCGGCACACTGCTTTGCGCCATATTGCCGTACTGTTATCCATTCTATGCTGCGAACCTTGAAAAAGTGCAAAAAAAGAGGATGTCACACCTGAAATTCGGTATGGCATCCTCGCTTTGTTAAAATTTGGGTTACTCTGCGCTTCCCTCTGCATCGTCATTGTCGCCGCAGAAGAATTCCTTTACTTCTTCCACTGCCTCATTCACTTCTTCCGTGATATCCTCAACCACATCTTTGATAGCGCTTTCCTCCTCAGGTGCGCCATCGCATTCACAGCAGCAGGGCTCCGCTTTCGCCGCTTCCTCCGAGCAGCACTTCTTCACCTGCTTTGTACCGCATACAGAACAGTAAGCGGCAGTATCGCTGATCTCGGCACCGCATCCCTCACAGATCACAATCTTTCTCAGCTTTGCGAGCTCTGTCTTGTACTTTGCGATAGTTGCCTTGATCTTGTCAGCCTGCATGATATATGCCGCAATATCGGATGTGTAATCCTCGCCGCTGCGTTCCGCTGTATAGAACAGACGGCCGATCTCCTCGTAGCATTCGCTCAGCTTTGCCTTTTCCAGCTTGATATTCACCTTAATCTTCGCAATCTCGGTAAGCTCTGTGGTTTTCTTGGATGCAACGGAAGCGGCACCTGATACATTGCGCTTTATTTCATTGAAAATTGACATTTTTATGTACTCCTTTCAGTTGTTTGTCGGTATGATAATCGGTTTTACATAATCATTATACTCTCTCTTCGCCGAAAAGTCAAATTAAATTATCATTAACAATGTAAATATTCACTGTACGATGTATAAATAAATCCGCACAGCTTCATAATAAGTGGCAGAAACTGAAAAAAATCGAAGGAATGGTCATATGAACGAGGATAAGCAGAATTACAAACGGTATGCCGAAGGGCGGGCAAAAAAATCTCCCTTGCTCAAGGACTGCATTGCGGCATTTTTGTCGGGCGGAGCCATTTGTGCCGGTGCGGAAGGGCTGAAAACGCTGTATTCTTCCCTTGGCATGGATAAAACAGACGCCGGAACCATGGTTTCCTGTACCCTGATTTTTCTCACAGCCCTTCTCACGGGGCTCGGTATCTTTGACCGCATAGCAAAGCACGCAGGTGCCGGTACCCTTGTTCCCATTACGGGATTTGCCAACGCGGTCTCATCCTGTGCCGTGGATGCGAAAACGGAAGGCTTCATCCTCGGGGTCGGGGCGAAAATTTTCACCATTGCAGGGCCCGTGATCGTTTACGGAATATCGGCAGGTGTGGTTTACGGCGTAATCTATTGGTGTGCAGCCTACGTTTAATGGAGGGAATTTCTGTATGAATCCACAGGCTTTCAAGCCCCAAAAAAGAGTATTTATCATCGGTCAGGCATCCGTTGTGGGACAGCAGGAACGCATGGGACCCATCGGTGATGCATTCGATATATCCGAAAAGGACGATTTCGGTATGGACACATGGGAGAAGGCAGAGGCTGAAATGCAGAGGCTTGCTCTCGGATGCGCCATGTCAAAGGCAGGACTTCGGGAAGGGGATATTGACTGCATGCTGGCAGGAGATCTTATCAACCAGTGCATCTCCTCCAATTTCGGTCTCCTTGACTATAATATTCCCTACCTCGGGCTCTACGGTGCCTGCTCTACCTGTGCGGAGGGGATGCTTCTCGGCTCCCTTCTCTGCGGTGGGGGTACGGGAGTAACCCGCTGTGCCGCCGTTACCTCATCCCACTACTGCTCAGCCGAGCGACAATTCCGTTTTCCGCTGGAATACGGAGGTCAGCGCACCCCGACGGCACAATGGACGGTGACGGGCTCGGGAGCGTTTCTCCTGTCCTCTATCCCCGAGGATGCTTTCCGCAATACGGGAGCGTTTATTCCCGAGATCGTGGAATGTATGCCCGGGTGTGCCGTGGACCGCGGAATCAGTGATGTGAACAATATGGGTGCCGCCATGGCTCCGAGCGCTGTGAACACATTGAAGCGGTATTTTGAATCGGGTCACTCCCCCGAAGAATTCGACTGGATCGTAACGGGAGATCTCGGCAGTGAAGGCAGTGCCATTCTTATTGATCTGATGCACGCGGAGGGATACAATATTCAACGGAATCACAGGGACTGCGGAAAGATCATCTACAATTCCGAAGCTACGGACAAGCACGCAGGCGGCTCGGGATGCGGATGCAGTGCGGTGGTCATGGCGGCGAATATTCTTACCAATATAATGAAGGGAACGGTAAGGGACATACTCTTCCTCGGCACGGGAGCGTTAATGAATCCCATGAGCCTGAATCAGAAGCAATCCATTCCCGGAATTGCCCATTTGGTGAAGATAACGGCAGCGGAAAAAAGTGAAATCGAGGTGGGACAATGAGTGATTGGCTGAATTATTTATGGGCATTCCTTGTGGGCGGTGCTTTCTGCGTTATTGCACAGATCCTTATTGACCGGACGAAGCTGACCCCAGCAAGGATTCTTGTAGCTTATGTGGTGGCAGGTGTTTTTCTCGGTGCCGTGGGACTATATAAGCCTCTTGTGGATTTTGCGGGCAGCGGTGCTGCTACTCCTTTGACGGGATTCGGATATCTCATTTATGACGGAGTGAAAAAAGCCGTGGACGAAAAGGGACTCCTCGGCGCTCTGACGGGTGGATTGACCGCATCGGCAGGGGGAATCACCGCAGCTCTCTTTTTCGGTCTTCTTGCGGCATTGATCTTCAAAAGCAAACCCAAACCATAGTACGATATGAACCATCATCTGCATATTCCCAACCAAAACAGATCACCGAATAAGCCTATATACCCACAAAGATTGTATTATTATTGTTTGACAACTCAACAATATTTTGTTTGTGCATAACCAACAACAAAATCGGGGTTTAAACGGGAACAACAGGCATAAGGGAGAAGTTGGCAACACCATATTGACAGGGGGATTTTTTGGTGTATAATATTGGTGTAAGGTGAAAGTGCAAACAGGAAATGCAGCGGACAACAGCGGCAATCCGAAGCAGCAAAGACAACCTGAATGCAGTCCCTTGCGAAAAAAACTAAATCGGAGGTGTGCCCATATGATTTGCAACAGCAAATACCTTTACAAAATCGAGTTAATCACAGCAAACGACGTACTGGAATTTAACCGCATTGCGACAAAGTGCCCCGGAAACGTCACAATCGTCAACGGGAAGCACCGTCTGAACGCAAAGAGCTTCCTCGGTCTTCATCTTGCACGAATGACATGGAACGAAATGTATGTAGAAGCAGATTTTGACTGCTACTTTGATTTCAGCAAGTTCATCAAGGTCGAAAGCGAAATTGCAGAGTGATTCAATGAACAACCGATGCCGCTGATTTTCATTAAATGCCCTAAGGAACAGTTTATATCCTTTGAAAAAGGGATGGCTGTTCCTTTTTGTTTCATTTAATAATATTATCAACGAACTCCTTTCAAAATTTTTCCGTTCCAATCCATCCAAAAGGTTACTCTCATAATATCATTGACCTGTGAGCAAATTATTGAATAGCGAGCGTTAATTCAAACAGAAACGGATGGGTCACATGAAAAAGAAAAAAGTATTTCTGCCCTGCATCGCTGCGGTGCTGGGCTTGATAATAAATTCGGCAGCCGTAACTGCTGCAGTACCGTCGGATATATACAGCGGAGGAGAAAGACTGGTTTATCCCGGAGGAATGCCCTTTGGAGTGAAATTTTTCACGGACGGATTGGTGATCGTGGGCTTTGCGGATGTCCCCTGTGAAGCAGGCAGTTCTACCCCTGCATACGATGCCGGCTTGAGGATCAATGATCGAATCACAAAAGTGAACGGAACCGATGTAACGGGTTCGGGCGATCTTCTGGGTGCCATCACAGGCGAACCCATCGAGATCACCTATGAGAGAGAGGGCGAGGAAAGGAGAGTGATATTCACTCCCGTTCTTTCAAGTGAAGACGGAAAGTTCAAGACAGGGATGTGGGTCAGAGACACCACAGCAGGGATTGGTACCGTAACGTATATCATTCCCGAAACGGGGGAGTTCGGCGGTCTCGGTCACGGAATATGCGACCCTGCCACAGGGGAACCGGTAAAGATGACACGGGGAACCGTAATGGATGTGGAAATTAGCGGCATAACGAAAGGCATTTGCGGCACACCGGGAGAATTGAAGGGATTTTTCAAGTCAGACAAAACAGGAGTGCTTCTCGGGAACACCCCCTGCGGTGTCTACGGTGTCCTTGCCCATATTCCCTATGATAAAATCCCCCAGCCTGCGCTGCCCGTGGCAGATAAGGAAGATGTTGAGGAAGGCCCTGCATGGATATGGTCAACCCTTGACGATAACCAAGTTTGTCGGTATAAGATAGAAATTGTGAAGATAGACGAGGATAACGGGGAAAATCGGAATTTCGAGATCGTGGTGAATGATGATAAACTTATCGGACGGACAGGGGGAATCGTGCAGGGGATGTCGGGTTCGCCCATCATTCAGGACGGCAAGTTGGTTGGGGCAGTTACTCATGTGCTTATCAACGACCCGACGAAGGGGTACGGTATCTTTATAGAAAATATGCTTGACGCGGCAGAGTAAATATAATAACAAAGTCAGAACGGGGTGTCCGCTTAATGCGACACTCCGAGTTTTGTCATGCAGCGGCGAAATCACATTAAAGTGCAACGGCTTTCGTTTGGATAATATACAAATGTCCGGAAAACGAAAGAATGCAGGAAAGCGCTGAGCTTTGGTCAGAAAAAAGAGCAAATCCGAAGAAAACAGGGCAAGATAAAGAAAAAATGAATTCTCGCATTCCTTGCACTTGCTCTCTGTGCACTGATGTGCTTCGCATCCTGCGGCGGCACAGCTATGATTATGGGTACAGGCGGTACTCAGGGCACATATTACGGCTACGGCGGAGTTCTCGGTCAGTACATCAAGAATAATGCCGGCATCAATGTAAACGTTGTTTCCACAGACGGCTCCAAGGCTAATATCCAGAGCATCGACAGCGGCGACTACCAGCTCGGTACAGTTCAGTCCGACGTTATGGCATACGCATGGGCAGGCACCAACTCCTTCGCTGAAGACGGCGCAGTTCAGTCCTTCCGCGTTGTAGCAGGTCTCTATGCAGAAGCTGTTCAGCTCATCACAATGGACCCCGAAATCAAGAGCGTTGCCGATCTCGCAGGTAAGAGCGTTTCCATCGGCGCACCCGGCTCCGGCGTTTACTTCAACGCAATCGACGTTCTCGCAGCGGCAGGTCTCACCGAAAACGATATCAAGGCACAGTACCAGAGCTTTGGCGACAGTACAGAAGCCCTCAAGGACGGCAAGATCGATGCAGCATTCATCGTAGCAGGCGCTCCCACTCCCGCAATTACAGAGCTTGCTTCCACAACAGCAGCATATCTCGTTCCCATCGACGGTGAAATTGCGGATACCATTATGGCAAGTTGCCCCTATTACACAGTTTATACCATTCCCGCTGAAACATATCCCGGTCAGACAGAGGACATTCAGACTGTAACCGTAAAGGCTACTCTGATCGTTGATGCTGATGCAAGCGAGGAAGATGTTTACAACCTTACAAAGGCAATTTTCGACAATATGGATGCAATCGCTGCTGAACACGGCAAGGGCGCTGAACTCAGCATCGAAAACGCAACATCCGGTATGACAGCTCCTTTCCACAAGGGCGCAGCTAAATACTTTGCCGAAAAGGGTGTCGACGTAACAGCTCAGTAAATCGCAATAGAAACCAATGAGGGCTGTGGGCTTTTACCGCAGTCCTCATTTTCTTTTAAATCCAACCGCATAGGAGTATTACATGGCATTTTTCAAAAAGAAACCGAAAATCGAAACCCCGGAAGCGGAAACCGATCTTGATGCGGTCATGAAAAAGTTTGACCGAGAATCGAACACCCGTGTCTGGGAAGGCATACCTAAGATCATCGTCAGCTGTATTCTTGCTGCGTTCTCTCTGTTTTGTATTTATGTCACTCTCTTTACCACATGGCTGGAAGAGATCCGTTTGACTTCTTTCGTTGCCCTTATCATTCTCATGGGCTTCATCGTATTTCCGGTCAAAAAAGGAAAGCAAAGAGTGAACTATATGCCATGGTACGATATCGTGCTGGCAATTGTCGGTCCTGCAGCGTTCTTCTATTTTACCGCAAATGCACTGACCATCATCCAGCAGGGCAGCAAGTTTGAAACATATCAGATCATCATCGGTATCATCGGTATGCTTGCCCTGGCGGAAGTATGCCGCAGAAGCGTTGGACTTCCCATTCTTATCGTGGCAGGTTGTTTCCTCATATATGCATTGACCGTCGGTCTTGCCAATCCGTCTTTTGCAGGCAGACTCAACTATGCAGTTCGCTCTCTTTTCTATTCCAAGGAAGGCATTCTTTCCACACCTATCAACACCTGCTCAAAATTCATCGTTGTATTTATCATTTTCGGCGCTTTCCTTGAAAGAAGCGGTATTGCCGACTTCTTCATCCAGGCTGCAAACGCAGTTGTGGGCGGTTTCTCCGGCGGACCGGCAAAAGTTGCTGTTGTGGCAAGTGCCCTCGAGGGCATGGTTTCCGGTTCTTCCGTAGCAAACACCGTAGGAAGCGGCTCTGTTACAATCCCCCTGATGAAGCGTACCGGCTACAAGCCTGAATTTGCAGCGGCGGCTGAGGCTGCGGCATCCACGGGCGGACAGATCATGCCTCCTATTATGGGAGCTGCCGCATTTTTGATGTCGGAATACGTTATGGAACCGTATTCCAATATCATTCTGCGCGCGATCATCCCTGCACTGCTGTATTTCGCCGGCATTTTCATTACCGTTCATCTCGAAGCGAAAAAACTCGGTCTGCGCGGAATCTCCCGTGAAGAGCTTCCCAAATTCAAGCAGCTTGCAAAGAAGCTTTATCTGCTTCTCCCCCTCGGACTTCTCATTTATCTTGTAAGTTCCAACACCTTTACCATTCAGACTTCCGCAGCCATCTCCATTATCGTAACCATCCTTGTCAGCATTCCCAACAAGGAAACACGTCTGACCCCTCGCAAACTGCTTGACGCACTTGCAGCAGGCGGTCAGGGAACCATTGCTGTTGCGGCGGCGTGCGGTATTGCAGGCATCATCGGCGGCACCATCACCATGACAGGGCTTGCCAATGTTATGATCAATGCCATCACCACCATTGCGGGAGATATGGTCATTATCGCACTTTTCCTCACCATGCTCTGCTGTATCGTTCTCGGTATGGGCGTTCCTACCACGGCAAACTACTGTATCATGGCGGCAACTTGTGCACCGATCCTCATCCGCATGGGCGTTCCTGCGGTTGCGGCGCATTTCTTCGTGTTCTACTTCGGAATTGTAGCCGACCTGACACCTCCCGTTGCACTCGCGGCATATGCAGGTGCGGCCATTGCTCAATCGAACCCCATGAAAACGGCTTTCACGGCAACCAAGCTGGCAATCGGCGCGTTCATCGTTCCGTATGTATTCGCACTCAACCCTGTTATGCTTCTGGTTGATGTGACAGGACCTTTGCAGATCGTCACCATTGCCGTTACTTCATTGGTCGGTATTTTCGGTGTGGCGGCAGCATTGGAAGGTTATATTTTAGCGAACATGAACTGGTTCCAGCGAATCCTCTCCCTTGCGGCAGGACTTCTTCTGATCGATCCGAAGCCTGTTACCGACATTATCGGAATCACGATAGTTGCTCTGATCGTTATCTGGCAGGTTTTCCAGAAGAAAAACGCTCAGAAAAACCAACAGTTGAAAGCTGCTTGAGGATATTCAGCAAAACAATCATTTCCGAAAACAGACGGTAACGAAAAACTCCGATGCAGTAAAGATGCAAAGGGGTTTTTTGTTACGCAATGACTGTCTTTTTGCTGTTTTCTGATACTGCCTCGGGTATTCTTGTACATTATATGATATAATAAACCCATCAAGCATCACATTACGGGGGAACAACGCTATGCATCGCTATTTTGAAATTAACGAAGGCGGACATAATATCCGCTGTAAAGTATACTGCACCGATCCGAGGCAGATCAAACGCATGGTGATCTTTTGCCACGGCTTCGGGGGGCACAAGGACAACGGCGCCGCAGAAAAATTCGCAGAACGGATGCTGACCAAATACAAGGGCTGCGCTATGATCACCTTCAATCTCCCCTGCCACGGGGACGACGTGAAGAAAAAACTGTCCCTCGCCGATTGCACCGCCTATTTCAGCCTCGTCCTTGACCATGTGCGCAAAACATACCCAAAAGACGAGATCTATTGCTATGCCACCAGCTTCGGCGGATACCTTACGCTGAAGTATATCTCCGAGTACGGCAATCCCTTCCGACGGATCGTGCTCCGCTGCCCGGCGGTAAATATGGCAGAGGTGCTGGTGACCTCCATCATGAAATCAGAGGACGGAGAGTTGCTCGCCAAAGGGAAGGATGTTCCCGTCGGATTCGATCGAAAAATCCCCGTCAGTCAGACCTTCATCAATGAGCTCCGCGAAGCCGATATTCTGACCCGCGATTTTCTTGAGCTCTCCGAGGACATCCTTATTCTTCACGGTACAGCAGACGAAATTGTTCCCTTCGACGTGTCTGCTGCCTTTGCGGATGAGAATCTCATCAAATTCATTCCCGTGGAAGGAGCAGACCATCGATTCCGCGATCAAACAAAGATGGAGCAGGCAATCAAGAGCATTCTCGGATTCTTTGGATGGTGAGATCAATAAAATAAAAATGAAATAATCCCCTTAGAGAGACACTCGAAATAACAAAAAGTTTCGAGCCTGCACTAAGGGGATTATATTATAAGCCTTGGCTTTTGCTGTTCAGGTTTTTTCCCATTCAGGAATTTCTCTTTATTCTCAATTTCAGGTGCATCACATTGACCTGCCCCCACACATCCACCTTGCCCCATTCGCCGTACAGGTCGGAATACTGTACAAGGAGGAAATTTCCTTTTTCATCCTTCAGATTAAGATTGTTGGAGTAGAAGCAGGATGCGGCATCGGGCTCCGTTCCGATGAAAATAATGCCTTCGTCCCAGTTTGCGGCATCCTCGGAGGAGTAGAACACAAAATTTGCTCCGTTTCCGCCTCTGCCGTGGAGGACATACACCCCGTCAATAAAAGCCGTCTGCGGATTCCGGATTCCGTATTTCACATAGCAGGGGGGAAGCTGTGTCCATGTTTTTCCGTTGTCATCGCTTACGGCATGGTCCATATAATCCTCTGCCCCCTCGTTGTAGGCGTAAGCATGAAGCCTGCCTTCCCCGTCAAACAGAATAGAGCCATATCCGCGGCGGATGGGATCAATGGGGAGGACGCTCACCTCCTCAAATGTTACGCCGTTGTCCGTACTGCGGTAAAGCCTGTATATATGCTCGGGGGTGGTGCCGAGGAAATATTCACTGCACTTGTGAAGGATATATATGACTCCGTCACGGTACAGGGCATCGTAAGGTCTGCCCGGGTAGGGGGTAAACTCCCGGGGCTCGCTCCATGTTTCGCCTCCGTCTGTGCTGCGGATAACGGTAGGTGTGTCCCACGGCTCACAGAATTTTTGCTCCATTGCGTTATTTCGGAGGCAGATTGCCACAATGGTACCGTCATCCGTGGCAACTGCCTTTTCTACTGAGATAACGTGGATTCCGTCGAGGAAGCATCTGTAGGAATAATCAAGGGTTTTAATATCGGAGTAAGTCTTGCCCCCATCTTTGGAAATGCGGTATTCGACCCATCCGTAAGGATAGTGTCCTCCCATGCGAACGGCGGAATTATTGGAATTGAAGTCAATAAAGCAGCCCGGAGCAAACTCTGCCATAGCGTGAGTCATATGTCCGCTTCTGCCTCGTGCTTTGTTGTCCACATAAAGGGTAGGTTCTTCCAGTTCCACGGTATAGTTATCATGAATGATTTTATTCGGCATGGTAAAATCTCCTTTTGATTTGAGTGTATAAGTGATTATACCATAAAGTTTCCCGGGAAGCAATAGTTTTGCATGAACAGATATCGTACACGGAATCCGTCAATTTAGGCCATCATCCATTGACAAAATTGCGGAAATATGTTATAATGTATTATTAACGAACTAATGTTTCAAGGGAGGAATCTGCATGGTGTACAATGAGAAAAACGACATGGAAAACACAGAAAATTTCGCTGAACAGGATGAGAAAAAAACTGTGATGTACACCGTGGATACAGGCTCGTCGGAACACCGATATACCTCCGTTTCCCCCACAAAGAATAAACGGTATGATGACGACGATTTCTGGAATCTCGGTGAGGTACGGCGGAAGGTCTATCATAAACCCACCTTTGCCGATACTGCCGTGGAAAACACCATTGTGACACACGATATCTCCACTGAAGCACCTGTAAAACGTGAGAAAATCCCTTCCCCACCCGAGAAAGTACCCGGTGAACCTTTCAGGTACCAAAGGACTGCCGATAATACCTCCCCCCATGGAAGCAGACAGATCCCAACCTCCCGTTACTCCTCCTCGCGTCCTGCGGCGGTTACTGTGCAGAACAGGCAGAATGAAGCGCTCCGCAATATGAAAACCGTGAAGGAATACGATTGCAGCGGTCTCCTTATTCGCCATGTAGAAATTAAACCCTGGGCCGCATCCATTCCCTTCTACGGACGGTTTGCCGCAGAGGCTGCCTTGTTCCATGAAAAGGAAGGCGCTCCCTGTGAGGCGGTAGAATTCTTTGCCTATGTCCCACAGTATTCAAAAATGAACGATAAACAGCAGCAATTCTATCTGTATGTCAGAGACTCCATAAGACAGGGAACTTACATTCGGGCAGATCTCTCCTACATTCTTTTGTATATATATGAGATCATCAATCTTCCCAATCTGATCCCCCCCGAAAAAGGAGCATCCCTTCTTGCGGATATCTGGCTCCATTATCGCGAATGGTATCCGCGCATAGATGTATTTCTCAGCGAGTGGCTGTCAAACTACTGCCTCATCCACCAGGTCCCCCTTCCCTCAGCGCTGACCCCCATCCTTCCCCAAATCGTGAAGAAAGCACAGTTCAAGGAGTTTTACCTTGATGTGTTCTCCGACGGGGATATGCCCTCCCTTGCCGAAGCCTTGATGGAGTTTTCATCCGATTACGACTATCGGAGAAGCAGATATTACAAAGGGCATGAAAAGGATTATGAAGAAAAACTCCCCGCGGCGGTATCGGAAGCACTGACTGCGGCTTACAGAGAAAAACGGGGCATTTTCGCCTTTGAAAAGAAATACCGCCTCACCATAGATGCCTACTGCGGTGCCGTTGTGCCGGCTGAGATAAAGCGGCGGATAGATGTGGAGTTCTACTCCTTTACAAGACCCATTGAAACGCGGAAAATCGTAACGGAGCTTGTGAAATATGCGGAAAACAAACTCCGCCTTGCCCTGAAAATAAAAGCAAAATTAGCGGTTAACGATATATCAAGTGCTGATTGTAATGTTATAGACCGCTTCTTTGCGCCCATGATTCCCGAAAAAGCCCCCTCAAAGGCAGCATCTGCGGCGGCGGCTGAAGCGGAATACCTCAAGCTGTACGAAGCGGATTCGTCAGGCTTTGATTTCACCGCGGCAGAGCAGATTGAGCAGTCCTCCTGGGACAACACCAATATGCTGACAGCAGCCGAAGAGGACCGTGCCGCCGAAAAAGATACACAGTCGGAAATACCTGTGCCCCCGGCCTCCCTCTCGGATTCCCACAGCACCGTGGAGAAAGAGGACACCTCCTCCGAGAACACAGCAGAAAAGGAAGGACTTCTCGCCGCAATGGACGGTACCTTCCGCAAATACTGCAGGGACAACGGTTTTTTCGACAGCGATATGGCATCAAAAATTAACGAGATATTCCTCGACATCCTCGGCGATATCGTACTTGAGGAAAGCGACGGGGAATACAAACTGATAGAAGATTACAGAGAGGATGTGTTGGAATGGCTGAACTGAACGCGGCAAAGGTGCCGAAGCGGATTTTGGGAACCCTCCTTTCTTCCCTTTCGGCAGGTGTTGTTCCCCGAAGCGGCGCACCGTACATTGCCATCGGAAGAAACGAGGAGATCGAAGCTCTTGTTACAGCTCTGGACCGTGTTGCAGAGGGCGAGGGCTCCACAAAATTCATCATCGGACGCTACGGCTCGGGCAAAAGCTTCCTCATTCAGCTCTCCCGAGGCTATGCCATGGACAGGGGATTCGTTACCGCAGACTGTGACCTTTCCCCCGAGAGGAAACTCTCCGCAAGCGGCGGTCAAGGTTTGGCAACCTACCGTGAGCTGATGAAAAACCTTGCCGCAAAGTCCTCCCCCGAGGGCGGTGCGCTTCCCTCGATTATTGCAAAGTGGTTCACGTCCATCAAGGCTGACCTTCTTGATGGCGGTCTCTTCGACGGTTCCACCGAATTCGCGGATGAGTTCGGAAAAAGAATAACCAAAACCCTTCGCGAGCTGGAAAGTGACGTGGGCGGCTTCGATTTTGCCTCCGTCATGTTGGAATATTACAATGCCTATATGGCTGACGACGATATAAAGCGCTCCGCCTGCATCCGCTGGTTCAGAGGTGAATACAACACACGGACAGAAGCCAGACAAGCCCTCGGACTTCGTTCCGTCTCCGTCATCAACGACGAAAACTGGTATGACTACCTTAAATTGATGACCTCCTTCGTCCGCCTTGTGGGCTACTCGGGACTTTGCGTATTTATCGACGAGTGCGTAAACCTTTTCAAGATCACCAACCGCATTTCAAGAGAGAACAATTACGAAAAGATCCTCTCCATGTTCAACGATACCATGCAGGGGCGCTCTCCCGGTATGATGATCGTGTTCGGCGGTACTCCTCAGTTCCTTGAAGACACGAGGCGCGGATTGTTCAGCTATGAAGCTCTGAGAAGCCGATTGTCCGACGGTCGTTACGGCAATGGGGAGCTGAGAAGCCTAATGCAGCCCGTACTTCGTCTGAAACGGCTTTCCGACAGCGAGCTTTTGGCTCTCGTTCTCCGTCTCACCGCCCTTCACGGGGAATACTACAAATGGTCGCCCTCCGTCACAGGGGATAACATGAAGGATTTTCTCACCTCCTCCCTCTCCCGTACAGGTGCGGATTCCATGATAACCCCCCGTGAGATAATACGGGACTATGTTACCCTTCTCGACCTGTTATTTACCAACCGCGGCAAGTCCTTCGCCGACATTGCAGGCTCCATGCCCCGTTCAGCTGTACCGGAGGAGACCGCGGAAGAATTAACACCCAAAGGAAACACCGTCACCATCGACGATCTGGAATTCTGATTTTACCGATCCCCGATCATAACCTATCTAAAAAATCACGGAAAAGGAGGCCGCTTATGTCCGACAGCGTATTTTCGTCCTATTCCCCGTTTATCAGAGAATTCATATACAGCCGCGGCTGGGAGTCCCTCAACGAAATTCAGGTTGCCGCCGCAAACAACATATTCAACGAGGACACAAATCTCCTCCTTCCCTCCCAGACCGCATCGGGCAAAACGGAAGCGGCTTTCTTCCCCATCCTGTCCCAATTTTACGACAATATGCCGCAGTCCGTGGGTGCACTATACATTGCTCCGCTGAAGTCCCTCATCAACGACCAGTTCGGGCGGATATCCGAGCTTTGCGACATGACGGGAATCCCCGTATACCACTGGCACGGCGATGTTGCCGCATCTCACAAGCAGAAGGCTCTGAAGGAACCGCGCGGCATTCTGCAGATCACCCCCGAATCCCTTGAAGGTATGCTGATCTCCCGTTCCTCCGACCTGATCCGTCTTTTTGGCGACCTCCGATATGTCATCATCGACGAGATCCACACACTGACGGGCACTGACCGCGGCAACCAGATCATCTGCCAGCTTACCCGTCTCCGCGAGAGAACAGGGGCATCCCCCAGACGAATCGGGCTCTCCGCCACCATCGGCGACATGGAGCGCGCGGCAGACTGGCTTGGGGCAGGAAGCGGACGCGACACCGTAGTTCCTGCCGTTCCGCCTCAGAAGATTCGCTGGAAACTGGGAGTTGAACATTTCTACATCGAAGAAAAGGATGTGGCAGAGCTCCCCTCAAAAAGCGCGGACGATGAAGAACGTGACGATGCCATCTCCATGGATCACGGCTACGAATACGCTTACGAATGTGTGAGAAACCGTAAATCCATCGTTTTCTCCAACTCCCGTGAAGAAACGGAGTATATAACGGCGACCCTACGCCAGATTGCGGATTACAGAGGCGACCCCGACATTTTCCTGATCCACCACGGCAACCTTTCCGCTGCCATACGCGAGGAAGCGGAGATGAAGATGAAGGACGACGATCTGAAGTCCGTGGTATGCGCCACCGTTACGATGGAGCTTGGCATCGACATCGGCAGACTCGAGCGCGTCATTCAACTGGGTGCGCCAAACACCGTTTCGTCCTTTCTCCAAAGACTGGGCAGAAGCGGCAGACGGGAAGATCCGCCCGAGATGATGATGATCCTCCGCGAAGAAAACCCACTGCCGAACACGCCCCTTCCCCAGCTTATTCCGTGGCAGCTTCTTCAAGCCATCGCGGTGATACAGCTGTATATTGAGGAACGGTTTATCGAACCGCCGAACATCCGAAAGCAGCCGTACAGCCTCCTCTTTCAGCAGACCCTCTCCACAGCGGCAGCTATGGGTGCGGTCACGGCAAAAAATCTTGCAAACCGTGTCCTTGACCTTCCTCCGTTCCGCTATGTGACCCCCGAAGATTACAAGACCCTTCTCCTCTCCATGATAAACAACGACTGGCTTGAGATGACGGAGGAGCGCGAGCTGATCCTCGGACTCCGCGGAGAGAGACTGGTCAACTCCTTCAAATTCTACGCCGTTTTCAAGGATTCCGAGGACTACACCGTTCGCTGCGGCTCCGATGAGATAGGCACCATCACCACACCGCCCCCCGTGGGAGACCGCTTTGCTCTTGCAGGTAGGGTATGGGAGGTGGAAGAGCTTGACCTGCCCCGTCGTCTGATCTATGTAAAGAGCATCAAGGGAAAAATGGAAATCTCATGGCCCGGTGATTACGGCGAGATACACACGAGAATACTGGAACGTATGCGTCAGGTGCTGAGAGAGGATACGGAGTACCCCTATCTGAAGCCCGGTGCCCTCGGACGGCTGAGAGTTGCCCGAGCCCTTGCGAGAAACACGGGGCTGTGCGACAACTGCATCATTCATCTGGGCGGCTACACATGGGCGCTGTTCCCGTGGCTCGGGACACGCTCCTTCCGAACCCTCCGCCGCTATCTCACAAGAAATGCGGCTCCCTACAAGCTGACGGGAATGGAGTTTGAGGGATGCCATTACATGACCTTCAAGCTGGAGGGCGGACGGGGTATCGACTTCATTCGAGATATCGCTATAAAAATAAGGGAGCAGGGTGTGGACCTTGATTCCCTTATCGGAGAGAATGAAGCTCCCGTTTTTGAAAAATACGACGAATTTATCCCCTCGGAGCTTCTCAGAAAGGCTTACCGTGAGGACAAGCTGAGAAGCGACGAAATGATCCGCAGAATCTATCAGATCGCAGGTCTGTAAACCCGTCATCGAATAAGGAAAACTCCCCTAAAATGAGGTAATTATATGCAAAACCTTACCGTCCGCGGTGCGCGGATGAACAACCTGAAAAATATCGACGTCACCATTCCCCGAGATAAACTGGTGGTGTTCACGGGGCTTTCGGGAAGCGGAAAATCCTCCCTTGCCTTTGACACCATCTATGCTGAGGGGCACAGGAGATTCGTTGAGTCCCTCTCCTCTTACGCGCGAATGTTCCTCGGTCAGCTGGACAAGCCCGATGTGGACTCTATCGAGGGGCTTTCCCCCGCTATCTCCATCGACCAGAAAACCACATCGAAGAATCCTCGCTCCACGGTAGGCACCGTAACGGAGATATACGACTACCTTCGTCTGATGTACGCGAGGATCGGGATTCCCCACTGTCCCGTCTGCGGCAGAGAGATAAAGCAGACCACCACGGACACCATTATCGAAAAAATCATGGCTCTCCCCGAGGGGGAACGGTTTATGATCCTCGCGCCCGTGGTGAAGGGCAAAAAGGGACGGCACGAAAAGGTGCTTCAGGATGCCAAGAAAAACGGCTACGTCAGAGTCCGCGCCGACGGCATTATCTACGATCTTACAGAGGACATAGAGCTTGACAAGAACAAAAAGCATGATGTGGAGATCGTCATCGACCGCCTCATCATGAAGCCCGACCTGCACACACGAATCAGCGACTCCGTGGAAACCGCACTCCGCGAATCTGACGGCGCCGTTATTTGTGTCACGGTACCGAGGGAGGGCGATCCTGTTGAGATGGAATTTTCCACCCACTACGCCTGCCCCGAGCACAACATAAGCATCGGCGAGCTTGAGCCCCGTATGTTCTCCTTCAACAATCCCTTCGGTGCCTGCCCGAATTGTGCAGGTCTCGGAGTCATGCGCTCCGTCTCCCCCGAGAAGATCATACCCGACCGAAGCCTGTCCCTCTCCGAAGGCGCCATCTGCGTCAACGGATTCAAAACTGTCACAGCGGAATCCTGGAACGGCCCCCTCATCGCCGCAGCTTTGGCACAGTACGGTGTCACACTGGACACACCTATTGCCGAATACCCTAAAGCTGCCCTTGACACCCTGCTCTACGGTTCGAGCCAACAGTTTACCGTGACCAGATACTTTGGCGGTCAGGGTCACACTCAGCGCACATCCTTCAGCGGCGTCATCCACGCCATTATGGAGCGCGCCAACCCGAATGTGAGCGACCACGAGTACTACGACCAGTTCATGATCGACACCGACTGCCCTGACTGTCACGGTGCACGTCTGAATCCCGAAGCGCTGAGCGTAACCGTAGGGGGCATAAACATCCACGAACTCTGCTCAAAGTCCATCTCGGCAGCTCTTGATTTTGTAAATGGGCTCACATTCAGCGAAACGGAAATGAAAATCGCGCGCGAGATCGTCAAAGAACTGAAAAGCCGCCTCGGGTTCCTTTTCAGCGTTGGTCTGGAATATCTGACCCTTTCGCGCAAGGCAGGAACTCTCTCCGGCGGCGAAGCACAGCGCATACGACTGGCAACGCAGATCGGTTCCTCTCTCGCGGGAGTGCTGTACATCCTTGACGAGCCCTCCATCGGACTCCATCAAAGGGATAACTCCAAACTCATCGGAACTCTGAAGCAACTCCGTGACCTCGGAAACAGTGTTATCGTGGTAGAGCATGACGAGGAAACCATGGAGGAAGCGGATTACATCGTTGATATCGGTCCCGGTGCCGGAATCGGGGGCGGTCATGTAGTCGCCTTCGGTACCCCTGCCGAGATCGCCGCCAATCGGGATTCCATAACGGGGGATTTTCTCTCAGGCAGACGGAGGATTGCTGTCCCTGCAATAAGACGGGGCGGAAACGGCAAATCTCTGAAAATCGTGGGGGCAAGGGAGCACAATCTCAAAAATATCGACGTCACCATCCCTCTCGGCTGTATGGTCTGCGTAACAGGAGTATCGGGCTCGGGCAAATCCTCCCTCATCAATTCCATTTTGTATAACACCCTTGCCCACGACCTGAACCGTGCCATCACCTTCCCCGGAGATTTCGACAGGATCGAGGGCATGGAGCATCTTGACAAGATCATCGCCATCGATCAAAGCCCCATCGGACGCACTCCCCGTTCCAACCCTGCCACCTACACGGGGCTGTTCAACGACATTCGTGACCTCTTTGCGAAAACTCCCGGCGCGAAGCTCCGCGGCTATCAGGCAGGCCGCTTCTCCTTCAATGTAAAAGGAGGACGGTGCGAAGCCTGTGAGGGAGACGGTGTGCGGAAGATTGAAATGCACTTCCTCTCCGATGTCTATGTCACCTGCGAAGCCTGCAAAGGAAAGCGGTATAACAGAGAAACCCTGGAGGTAAAATACAAGGATAAAAGTATCTCCGATGTGCTGGAAATGACCGCAGAGGAAGGAGTTGCATTCTTTTCCGAGATCCCGAAGATTGCCTCTCGCCTTAAATTGCTCTGCGATGTGGGTCTGGGATATATCAAAATCGGTCAGTCCTCCACAACCCTTTCAGGAGGGGAAGCACAGCGCGTAAAGCTGGCAACGGAGCTCTCCAAACGGCAGACCGGCAAAACCATCTATGTTCTTGACGAGCCCACCACGGGTCTGCACACGGCAGATGTAGAAAAACTCATTGAGGTTCTCAATCGCCTTGTGGATCAGGGAAATTCCGTGGTCGTCATCGAACACAATCTGGACGTGATAAAAACAGCGGATCACATCATTGATATGGGGCCCGAAGGAGGGGACGGCGGCGGAACCGTGATCGCCCAAGGTACACCGGAAGAGGTCTCTATGTGTGATGGATCCTATACCGGAAAATACCTGAAGGAAAAACTCAAACAAAAGTAAAGTTTGTCTGAAAGAAAGGAGGGGATCGGGTGAACCTCAAAAGAACCACATACAAAACAGATTTTTCAAAAAAGAAAGATTTTTTCAAAAAACTGGCTGCTGATGTGGCTAAGCAATCGGAGATCAGAAAAATCACTGCCTCCCCCATCAAAGACTCCGCCACCCTGCAGCGTTTATGTATGTACACTCTCCTTGACACCGAGGATCTTGCCGTGGTGGAACTAAACGCAAAAAGAATGGTCACAAGAAAAAGTTCTTACCCCCTCTGTCATAAGCACGCTCTTTATGACAGTTGGTACAGAGGGAATATTCTGAAAGACACTTCCCCTGCCCACCGCGCCATTGCCATCCATGTGAATAAGACAGATCCGAAATCCATGCAGGAATATCGGAAAATGCTGGACGAATTCCGCTATATGTCATACGGTATTCCTTCTACCTACCTGCTGTGCCGCGGATTCAATATTCTCTATGCATATGAGGAAACGCAGTTTATGCAGCCGGAGGCAGATCAGGCAGATTCCACCAATTTTTCAAACTAACGCCACCCTTCACAGCAAATGAGGTACTATTATGGCTGAAAAAAAGAACACAGGCAAAATCATTGCGGTCAACAGAAAAGCGCGTCATGATTATTTTGTGGAAGATACTTACGAGGCAGGCATTGCCCTTTTCGGTACGGAAGTAAAAAGTCTCCGCGCAGGAACGGTCAACCTGAAAGATTCCTATTGCAAGGTGATAAAGGGAGAACTTTATGCCCTCGGTGTGCATATTTCTCCCTATGAAAAGGGGAATATCTTCAACCGCGATCCCCTGCGAGACAAAAAACTGCTTATGCACAAGCGCGAGATCCTCAAGCTGGAGCAGTATGTTACAAGAGACAGTTACACCCTCGTCCCCCTGTCCCTTTACTTTAAAGGCTCCCATGTGAAAATGGAGATCGGCTTGTGCAAAGGTAAAAAACTGTGGGACAAGAGAGAGTCGGATGCTAAATCGGAAGCCAACCGCGAAATTGAACGCTTTGCAAAATCAAGAAACCGCGGCGGACGATATGATATGGATTGAGGTTACTATGGAATTCAAAGAATTGCTTCAAAAAAGACGCTGCGTTCGTCAATACACAGGTGGGGGCATCCCCATGAACCACTTAAAGCTGATCCTGAACGCAGGGCTGCGTGCACCAAATGCCTGCAATTTTCAGTCATGGCATTTTTACTGCATTTGCGACAGCGAGAAAATTACAGGACTTGTCCCCACTGTATGCCGATTTGAGTGGATGAAGAATGCTTCGGCTGTGATCGTCATCTGCACCGATTCAGCACGGCTTGAAGAACGCTTCGGTGATCGCGGCACCATGTTCGCTGTTCAGGATACTGCGGCGGCAGCGGAAAATATGCTTCTGCAAGCGACAGATCTGGGCTATGGCGGATGCTGGGTCGGTGCATTTTCAGAGGATGCGTGCAGTACATATCTCCATCTGCCGCAGAATCATCGCCCGGTGATCATCCTCCCTCTCGGCACTTATGAAGAGAATCCCGAGATTCGCGAAAGAGCTCCATTTGATGAGGCGGTAACCTTCATCGGAGATGCTGAGGATTCATCGACTGAAGAAAAACCCTTCACCCTGCACAGCGCCTCCTTGCCGAGGGCAGTATTTGACGATTTGTACCTGGGGGAAGCGCAGTTCAACAACATCTGCCTTACAAACGGCCATTTTTCCGATATGAATTTCACAGGCTCCCGTTTTGGCGGACTTTGCATGAATGAAGTCTCATTCGGATGTGTGGATATGAGGGATGCGGAATTTGAAAATGTAGATTTCACAGGCGCTTCTTTCAAAAACTGTACTTTTGATAAAATAACCGTTGACGGTGCTTCCGGCTCGTTGTCAAAAAAGGAAAATTGAACCAAACACAGTAAAACTCGAACATATTTTCATAAAATTCCACTTGAATATTCATATGGAGTGTGGTATAATAATAGCGCATCGGTCATAGGAGTCTGTTTCGACGGAGCTGCTGTGACTGCCTCATGGGACCGTAAAGGTTTCGACGGGGATTTTGAAGTGCGATAAGCGGGTAGAGGTTGGGGAACCTCTTGAATCATCCCTAAACTTAAATTAAACGCTAA
>SVSU01000028.1 GCA_015064135.1 Oscillospiraceae bacterium | reverse complement strand
GATATCCTCTTGGCATGACAAAACCTCCTTTGGTAGTTCTTTTATTCTACCATAGGAGGCTCTTTTTGTCTATTGTCCGTTTTTTACGGACTTGTGCAGCTCTGCGGCATCAAAGGCCTTTTTGTATATGGGGCTGTGTCCACCGAATATAAGATAATCCGCTTCCCTTGCATGGTTCATGACTGACTCATCCCCTTCGTTAAATGAGCCGCCGAGGTACATAAGGGTCTCCTCATCCGATGAAAAACGTACCGCAATAACCGGATGTGTAGACCTCGAAAGGATGGTATACGGGTAAGTCTCGATCTCTGTGCGGCAAAACGTCAATGTATCACCATGCTGTCGATCGATGCATACCATGCGGATATTCTTTTCCTCTGCCATTGCACAGATGGATTCAAACACAGACATATCGTTATCCGTAATGGGTGTGGGCAGGATGATGGAGCGAACCATAAAGTTGTCCGTAAGCCTGTCAAGGGCATTGATATGTCTTGAATGATAATGAGTCAGCATATATGCTTCGATCTCGGTACAGTTGAGGTCAAGACGATGGGATGCCAGATATGAAGCAAAGGTGTAAGACCCCGTTGACACTTCGCAGATAAAAAGCTTTCCATTGGATTTCACAAGAACACCGTCATTCACGGTCTGTGTCACATATTCGGCATATACGTTTCTATTGTCCGACAAATGGTAGGCACCGACTGTGACAAGAAACATGGCAAGCAAGCTGAAATTTATGAGCATGATCCGTTTGAGTAACCTTTTATCCCCCAAAAAGGAAAGGGCGATAAGGATAAATACGGGAACAAGGAACAGCGGTGTAAACCAATAATTCAGGGAGATCATGATCCCGCGAAACGAAGAAAGCACTTCCGCGCTGTCCTCGATAAAGGTGGTAATCAAGCTGATGGCTGCCCCAATGGGAGTGACAAAAATCTTCAGGGGATGAAGAAAAATGTATGCGAGGGATATGTACATCAAAACCGTGATAAGCGGAATATAGATCAAGTTGGCAGGGAGGGAAAGCAGCGACAATTCCCCAAAATAAAGCCACACAATAGGAAGCATATTTACAGTAATGACTCCATTAAAAAACGCCATACTGAATGTATAGCGCAGGAAGCGATTGAAAGCTCTTCTCATACGTTCCGGTATGACGTGGCTTTTCACCATAAATCGTGAAATAAATCGGGGAGTCAGCGCTGAACTGACATAACAGCCGTATGCAGCGGAAAAAGAGAGATGAAGCCCCCAGTCCATTGCCGAAAAAGGGTTGGTGAGCACAATGAGAGTGCAGGCAAAGGTGAGAGACGTGGGATAATCCGCCTTCTGCCTTGCATAATAGGCGATATTTGTGATAATGAGCATGATCCCGGCTCTGGTGAGTGCATTGGGGAATCTGACAAGCGCCATGAAAAAGAGGACTGCGGTAATTGTGATGGCTGCTCGGAATCTCTTTGGGATTTTAATCTTTATCAATCCTCTCTCCAGAACGGAGGAAAGTATGGAGAGATGAGCTCCGCTGAGACAAAGGATATGGAGAATGCCGAGACGGCGGAAGTCCCTGTTCAGCGAATCGGAGAGATCGCTTTCATCCCCGAGCAGGAGAGCAGCTGCAAGACCGCCGTTTTCCGTTTCGCGGAAGAAAATACAGCTGAGGGATGAATTGAGCTCGCGAAACCGCCGTGAGAGGGAGGAGCCGCTGTCGTGCCTCACATAAGAAAGTGACACATCGTCTGCGGAAAGAAACATCTTTTTTGTAAGAGCGTACCGTTTTTCATTGAAGCCGTTTGCATCCTCCACAAGAGCTTTATAGGAAACCTTCCCCTTCAGAACATCTCCGACGAGGATGGAGGCATCATCGCTGTCGAGTATCACGGTGAGACCCTTATGAATGAGGTCGGATTCCATAATCTCCGCATAATACCTCGCACCGAAAGAAGAAGTATAGGCTATATCCGTAACCACCAGGCATACAGAATCCTCCCTCTCCGCGAAACGGGAAAAGGAGGATGCATAAAGGTCAAAAGCTGCAAAGGACAACCCGAGGGCGGCTGAGGCTGCGACAAGAACCGCTGTTATGCGCCCTCTCAGCCTGCGGTCAGCCGCATCACCGCCAAACCGTCTGCCGAAAACAGCATTTGCCGCTGCAAGGAGGAGAAAGAGGGCGGCAATAATGAGTTTCGGCACCAGAGGCAGATAGACGGCAGTAAAGCTGAGCGCGAGAAAGGTCAGGCACACGCACATGAGAGGCTTTGCGAGCAATACGTTTTTCATATCAGTAAACGGTGCAGGAAGAATACTATACCCTGCGGAATGTCCTTTGTAAGTTTTTCAGAAAAGGGGGTACACATCGGGGAGGATGCTGTGCCGGAGGAGAAGAGCGTCGGAAATGTCGACGGAATGCATACCCACACAATAATTCCCTACCCATATTCTACCACCGTGCAACACATTTGTCAATCCTTTTTCACAGATTTAACAGACCGGGGGTCGCCATCCTTCAACATAAACCGCACATTATCCCCACGAATGAATTCCCACTGCACTTCGGAGAAAAACGGTCGGCTGAAAGGCTCCATCGGAGTATTTCAGCCGATGAAAGATGGTGGGTCCCATCTTTCAAGTTTTTCTCGAGAGTGGGGTCGCCATCCTTCAACATAAACCGCACATTATCCCCACTCGGGCATATACTGCAATCGAGGGCAAAACCTCAAATAAAAAACGGAGGATGACCCAACACTATGGATTACAGAAAAGACGTAAGAACCCCCAAAGACCGCGTGGACGACGAACTGCTCCGCCGTCTCCTCAGCGAAACCGATGAACTGCTCGGTAACTGCGGCTGTGAGTCGGGAGAGGGCAGAACTGTCCGGACACGCACAAACTGCACATCGGGCTGCCGTCAGAGGGAAAACGGCGGGGCAAGAGAGCGCAGAAACACGGTCACGGGATGCGGATGCGCTCGCGAAAGAGACCGTGACAACGACGGATGCGGATGCGCTCGCGAAAGAGACCGTGACAACGACGGATGCGGATGCGCTCGCGGAAGAGACCGTGACAACGACGGATGCGGATGCATCAACCGCAGTTCCATGTCAATTCAGACACAGGGACTGCCTCTTGTTATGTCCTACGCTCCCGATCATGAGTTTTATGAACTCTATGAGGATGAGGAAGCTCTGCTGGCAGGCACCCTGTTCCGTCCTCTTAATTTACCCTTCTACCCCACAAAATGCGGCAAAAACTGCGGATGCAGCGACGAAAAATGAGGAGAGCAAAAGCATGAACGACAAGAAAAAACTCTACAAACTCATCCAGACTTATTCCTTCATCATATATGAGACCGTCCTCTACCTCGACGGACACCCCCACTGCCGCAAAGCCCTTGACCATTACGCAAAATACAAGGCAAAACTGGCAGAGGTAACCGCGGTTTACGAGGAAAAATACGGTCCTTTGACCATTATGGGTCAGGATTCCTGCGGCGACGGCTGGAACTGGGTAAAAACACCCTGGCCTTGGGAATACGACGATGACTGCGGCACACAGCGCAACTGCGGCTGCAGAAGAAACTGAAGTGTGAGGGGATAACGATATGTGGATATATGAAAAGAAACTCCAATACCCGGTGAAAATAAGCAACCCCAACCCGGCGTTGGCGAAAATCATCATCAGCCAGTTGGGCGGCCCCGACGGTGAGCTTGCCGCGTCTACACGGTATCTGAGTCAGCGTTTCAGTATGCCCTACCGCGAGGTTTCGGGAATACTCACCGATGTGGGTACGGAAGAATCGGTTCCCGAGTGGGAGAAGTGAGGGCATATTTCGCCCGTTTATTCACATTTTTTCAAAAACATATTGACTTTTCCCTTCTATAATGATAAAATATTTATTATCATATTTTACGGCTTGTTTTCCGGAAAAACACCGCAGAATATAGTACAATATCATTTTTTATTGAAAGAGGTATTACCATGAAGACATTCAAGAAAATCGCAGCTCTCGCGCTTACAGCCGTGCTCTCTCTCGGAACACTTGCAGGTTGCGGACAGGCTTCCTACACCTCCGGCAACACAGAATATTTTATCGGTGGTACAGGTCCTCTCACAGGCGACACATCCAGCTACGGTATCTCCGTAAAGAACGGTGCTGAGCTGGCTATCGAAGAGATCAACGCTGCAGGCGGTCTCAACGGTACAACATTCAAGTTCGACATGAAGGACGACAAGTCCACAGCAGCAGATGCGGCAACAGGATATGACGCACTCTGGGAAGCAGGTATGCAGATCTCCATCGGCAGCGTAACCTCCGGTTCCTGCGAATCCTTCGCTACAAAGTCCGTTGAAGACAATCTGTTCTTCATCACCCCCTCCGCTTCTGCGGCTAATGTTATCGAAAACAGAAACAATGCTTTCCGCGTTTGCTTCGGTGACCCCGACCAGGGTATTCTGGCTGCTGAACAGCTCACTGCTCAGTACACAAATATCGGTGCAATCTATGATACCAGTGACGCTTATTCCTCCGGTATCTTCGATGCTTTCAAGGCTAAGATGGCTGAACTGAATGTTGAATTCAAGACACAGAGCTTTGACGCAGAAAACAAGAAGGACTTCTCCACTCAGGCAGAAGCTCTGAAGGACTGCGACGTTATCTTCCTTCCCATCTACTACACTGAAGCAAGCCTTATCGCAAAGGCAGTTGCCGCAAAGGGCTGCACAGCGGCTCTCTTCGGATGTGACGGTCTCGACGGTCTGGCTGATCTTCTCGACGGCACCGTTCCCAACACCATCACCTACATCACTCCCTTTGACGTAAACAGCACAGACCCCATCGTTTCCGCTTTCGTTGCTGCTTACACAGAAAAGTACGGTGTGGCTCCCGACCAGTTCGCAGCTGACGGTTACGATGCAGTTAAGGTGATCTACGAAGCCATGAAGAAGGCAGGCGTCAACGATGTTACAATCGATCCTTCCGCACTCTGCGACACAGTTGTTGCAACCATCACAGATCCTTCCTTCACCTTCTCCGGTGCAACAGGTACAATGTCCTGGGATGTTTCCGGTGCGTGCATCAAGATTCCTCAGATCGTTGTGCTTCAGTAATCCCGACGCATCCTATTGAACTGTATCATAATATAGTTTTATAAATTATATCAATCGTAAAACGGGGTGGATGTGCTGTAAACGGTACTCCACTCTGTTTTATATTATTTGAGGAGTAAAAAATGAGTACAATTATCGACGGTCTGAGCTTAGGTGCCATCTATGCTCTCATCGCACTCGGCTATACAATGGTTTACGGTATTGCAAAGATGCTGAACTTCGCTCACGGTGACATCATCATGGTCGGCTCCTATGTGATCTTTTCCGTCTTTGCCTTTGGCGGACATCCCATCATTGCCATCGCCTCCTCCGTGGTTGTATGTACCCTTCTCGGTGTGCTTATCGAAAAGGTAGCATACAAACCCTTGCGCGGCGCCTCCCCCCTTGCAGTTCTGATTACTGCCATCGGTGTCAGCTATCTGCTTCAGAGTATCGCCCAGCTTATCTTCGGCGCAAAATCCCAGCCTGTTAATATGGGCAGCTTCGATGTGTTGAACATTGCAGGAATCGATATCAACGTATCCACCATCATCACCCTTGCAGTCGGTGCGGTCATTATGGCAGCTCTTACATTGTTCGTAAAATTCACACGCACAGGCCGTGCCATGCTCGCCGTTTCCGAGGACAGAGCAGCGGCTCAGCTCATGGGTGTTAATGTAAACCGCATCATTATGATCACCTTCGCCATCGGCTCTGCTCTTGCTGCCTGCGCCAGTGTATTCTACCTGATGCAGATTCCCAGCACAAGCCCCACACTCGGGTCCATGCCCGGTATCAAGGCGTTTACAGCGGCTGTTATCGGCGGTATCGGCTCCATCCCCGGTGCTATGATCGGCGGAATTCTTCTGGGTGTCATCGAAAAGATCGCACTCAGCATTCCTGCCCTCAACCCTTACACAACAGCAATCGAATTCAGCCTTCTGATTCTGATCCTGCTCATCAAACCCATCGGCCTCCTCGGCAAAAAGAGAAGAGAGAAGGTGTGATATGAAGTATTTTGCATCCGTAAAAAAGAGTTTCAAACTCAAGAACTATATCAACTACATTCTGGTAGGGGCAATTCTCCTCTGCACCACCGTTCTGCAGTACACGGGACTCCTTCGCCGTTCCAATGCCAACCTTCTGACGCAGATCGCCTTCAGTATTATTCTTGCCGTTTCCCTTAACCTTGTTGTGGGATTCCTCGGAGAGCTTAGCCTCGGGCATGCGGGCTTCATGTGTGTCGGTGCATATCTGGGCTGCTATATTGCCAATATGCTCCATGCCGTGATTCCCTCCAAGCTTGTTGTTCTGATCCTTTCCATGATTATCGGCGGACTTATCGCGGCGGTATTCGGTTTTATCATCGGCCTCCCTGCCCTTCGCCTGAAAGGTGACTATCTTGCCATCGTAACCCTTGCCTTCGGTGAGATCGTGAGAACCATTTTCAAGAACCTCCCTGCATTCGGCGGACCCCTGGGTCTCAACACCACCAAGTACGGAACATCACTGTTTATTCCTGCCCTCATTATGGTGCTGATCACCCTGATCGCCGCACAGAATCTCGTTCACAGCAAACACGGCCGCGCCATTACGGCTACCCGTGACAATGAGATCGCCGCTAAGGCAATGGGCATCAACGTAACATATTACAAACTGTTTGTGTTCGTTATTGCCGCATTCTTCGCAGGCATAGCAGGCGTTATCTACGGCCATTATGCAACCCCTGTACTCTACTCCTTCTTCTCCTACAACTACTCCATCGAGATCCTCGTTATGGTAGTCCTCGGCGGAATGGGCAGTATCACAGGCTCCATCCTGGCGGCTACCTTCATCACCTATATCAACTTCGTGCTCCAGACAAACCTCTCGGGCGACCTTGCGGCGCTGAAGTATCTCATCTACGCAATTATCCTTATCGTGTTCATCATCTTCAACAACGCCCCTGCCCTTGCCCCCATCCGTGACAAAATGGACATCGGCAAGCTCCTCCGCAGAAAGAAGGCAGGCAGCGATCCCTCCAATATTCACGGCGACGATGCCGACTGGCACAGAATCCCCACAAAGATCAGAATGGACGAGCTTCTCTCTCTGGATGTCACCCCTGATCCTTACAAACCTGTTGCTCCCGATAAAAACAAATCTAAGAAGGAGGAGAAATAAATGGCTGAATATATTCTTGAAACCAGAGGTCTGGGTATCTCCTTCGGCGGTCTGAAGGCGGCACAGGATGTGAATCTGAAAATCAGACCCGGTCAGCTCTACGGTCTCATCGGTCCGAACGGCGCCGGAAAAACCACCATTTTCAACCTGCTGACAGGTGTTTATCGCCCCACAACCGGCTCCTTCCTCCTTGACGGCGAGGATCTGACGGGACTGAAGCAGGAAGCCATCAACCACAAGGGGATTGCGCGTACCTTCCAGAACATCCGTCTCTTCAACAACATGAGCGTTATCAGAAATGTACTGGTGGGTCTCCACAATCAGCCCGAGTACAAGTGCTCCCCCTTCTCAAGTATGTTCCGCCTTCCCCGTCATTTTGAAACGGAACAGAAAATGAGAGACCGCGCAAAAGAGCTTCTCCGCATTTTCGATCTTGAGGAAGAAAGAAACAACCTTTCCTGCAATCTTCCCTACGGTAAGCAGAGGAAGCTGGAGATTGCCCGTGCTCTTGCAACCAATCCCAAGCTCCTTCTCCTTGACGAGCCGGCAGCCGGCATGAACCCCCATGAAACGGAAGAGCTCATGCGCACCATCCGCTATCTGAGAGACAACTTCGGTGTGACGATCCTGCTTATCGAGCACGACCTGAAGTTTGTAACCGGCCTCTGCGACGAGGTAACGGTGCTCAACTTCGGTACGGTTCTTGCCCAGGGACAGGTGACGGAGGCCCTCAACGATCCCGAAGTTATCAAGGCTTATATCGGAGGTTAACGGACATGGCAATGCTTGAAGTAAACAACCTGGAAGTATATTACGGTGTCATTCAGGCGCTGAAGGGCATCAGCTTTGAAGTAAACGAGGGAGAGATCGTGACCCTCATCGGTGCAAACGGTGCCGGAAAGACCACAACCATGCAGAGCATCATGGGTCTCATCCCCGTTCACGCAGGTACTGTTACCTATGAAGGGAATGTGATAAACAAAATCCCCAGTCACAAGATCGTGACCATGGGAATGACACAGGTGCCCGAGGGCAGACGCATTTTCCAGGAGCTGACCGTATACGAAAATCTCCTCATGGGTGCATACAGCCGAAGGGACAAGGAAGTTAAGGCTGATATTGAAAATATCTACACCAAATTCCCCAGACTTTGCGAGAGAAAAGGCCAGATTGCAGGTACCCTCTCAGGCGGTGAACAGCAGATGCTTGCCATGGGACGTGCTCTGATGAGCCGCCCGAAGCTGCTGATGCTGGATGAGCCCTCCATGGGCCTCTCTCCCCTCCTTGTGGATCAGGTTTTCGATATCATCAAGGAGATCCACGCAAACGGAACAACCATCCTTCTGGTTGAGCAGAATGCAGGAAAATCCCTCGCTATCTCTGACCGCGCCTATGTCCTTGAGAACGGCAGAATTGCCGTGTCGGGAAAAGCGGCTGAGCTGCTGGAAAGCGACGATATCAAAAAAGCCTATCTGGGCGGTTGAGAAATCTTCCCTATATAAAAAAACATCGAAATCCCTCGCTCCGCGGTTTCATACTGTGGGAGTCCGTAGGGATTTTTCGTTTTCTTCGCGCATACTCCGCTTCTCTTTTCCATATGTATGCCGTGAGGAGGCGAAGCATATGCAAAACATTATCATGTATCTCCGCAAAAGCCGTTCGGACGGTGAAGGAGGTGTGGAGGAAGTTCTCGGCAGACACGAAAAGATATTGCAGGAATTCTACCAAAAAAACTATGGCACTTCCCTGCCCGATACACAGATCTACCGCG
The DNA here is from genome assembly GCA_015064135.1 of Oscillospiraceae bacterium. Classification (GTDB taxonomy): domain Bacteria; phylum Bacillota; class Clostridia; order Oscillospirales; family CAG-272; genus UMGS1696. The sequence goes on along the minus strand of SVSU01000028.1, from coordinate 11,671 downwards.
AAATACGCTCCGGGGAAACCATATCGGACCGCCCGGTGATGCAGTATATAATGACTCTTGTGGAGGAAGCCAAAACCGATGGCGTTCTGGTGCTTGAGCCCCAGCGTCTTTCAAGAGGTGATCTTGCCGACACGGGAAGGCTTTCCCGACTGTTCATGTACACGGGAGTGCCTATCATCACTCCTCAAAAGACATACAACCTTGCCGACAAATTCGACCGCAAGTTTTTCGAGATGGAGCTGATGCGAGGGAATGACTATCTGGAATACACAAAGGAAATCCTCCGCCGCGGCAGGCTTGCATCGGTGAAAGAAGGAAATTACATCGGGTCCGTTCCCCCGTATGGCTACGACAAGGTTTCCATTGACGGGAAGCCCACCCTGGCGATAAACCAAAGAGAAGGAGAGGTGGTCAGGCTGATATTCGACCTATGCGCAAGGGGATTTGCCCTCCGAGAAATCGCAAACCGTTTGAACGAAGGTAAAATCACACCACGACGGGCAGCACAGTGGGACAGGGGAACCCTTCGGGATATTCTCAACAATCCCGTATACAGCGGTTTTATCCGATGGAACAGGCGGCAGGTAAAGAAGGTATACCGAAGGGGAGAAATTGCGGAAACACGACCGAAAAACCATGATGCGCTGCTGGTAAAGGGACGCCACACAGCAATTATATCAGAGGATTTATTTAACCTGTGCAGAGAAAGGCTGGAGGAATACCGAAAAGGTACACTTCCGCCTCAAACACCCGTGGGGCACCGCCAAAATCCCCTTCACGGTCTCCTGTTCTGCCGATGTGGGAGCAATATGGTGCTGAAAAACGGAACATATCTGACCTGCAGCGGAAAATGCGGATGTCGGGGTGCATCTCTGGAACGAGTGATGAGTCTGATTGAAGAAAAGATTTATCAAATGGGGGCGAAAGAGAAATGGGAAAAAATCCACCAATACTTTGCCGCCTCCACGGAAAAAGGAAACGGAGTAAATGCTGTAATCCGGGAATATGCAGATTGGGTGGAGTATTACAGAGTGCGCTCACCACATGGAAGATGGGAGGACACGGATATAGAAATCACTTTCCATCAAGCGGTCAGTCCCCCATCATAACTTCCGCAGGGGGGAACGGATGAACTGGCGCACGTGGAAATGATCAGCGCAATCCTTTACCAGCTCACGAGAAACATGAACGAAGATGATGTGAAGAAGGCAGGGCTTGACACCTACTTTGTAGATCACACCGCAGGTGTTTACCCCGTGGCTGCCGCAGGTGTTCCCTTTGACGCGAAGTATATCGGTGTCAAGGGAGATGTGATAGCCGACCTGACGGAGGACCTTGCAGCAGAGCAGAAGGCGCGTGTAACTTACGACAACCTGCTCAGGCTCATCGACGACAGAGATGTGTGCGAACCGCTGAAGTTCCTGAGAGAGCGCGAGCTTGTGCACTACCAGCGCTTCGGTGACGCCATGCGTATCGCCCAGGACAACATGGACAGCCGCAATTTCTACGGCTGGAACCCGTCCTTTGACAAGGGCAAGAACTGCAGAAAATAAGTTAAGCATAATAAAAGCCCGACTCCCATATTCGTGGGAACGGGCTTTTCGGTTTATAGGTGAGAGGATAGAATTCCCTTTCACATAGGTCTCGGATCGCCATGAACTCCTCCATGGCGGCATCAATGGAGCCGTCCTCGTATACCCCCGGGTTCCATGAGACCGAGATCAAGGGAGAGACCCCGGGTCAGGGCAGAACGGAACATAATCAACGGCAATATGAAGGGATCATTCTCCGTCAGACAGCTCGATAGATCAAAAGAAGGGACGCCTGACGGCAGGGGATATTCGCCGTGAAGCCGGAAAGAGCGCTGCCCGTCATACGAACGGTGGTTCTTTCGTAATTCTCATCGGACAGGGTAACCTCATAGTCTTTCGTCTCATCAATAGCACGGAGAGAGAAAGTATTCTCCGCTTTCTCCGCATTTTCACGACGGAAGAACAGGCAGAAGCCGCGCTCACCGTCCGCAAGCTGGAATGCAGACCAAACATCATCGTCAATGGAGGCCTTGGTGAGGGGATAGAAGTCACCGTCCCACATATCGCGGATCTCGTGGAACTCGGCAAGGGGCTTCTTCGCCTTTTCCGCATCGAAATCGTCGCTCATGACATCAAGGTCGCAGGCGAGACCCATGGTTGCTGCGGAGCGAAGGGTGTACGCCTCCTCTGTCCATGTTGCGGTGGCGTGGTAGGGGAGATAGCGGGACAGTCCCATGGTCTGATTCTGGTGCCATGTATGTGTGGGTCTCTCCTCTGTGGAGGGGAAGCAGCCTGTATCGCTTCGCCACATGGGCACTCCTCGCATATTCATTTCAAAATCCAGACGGCAGCCGCCGGAGGAGCAGTTATCGATCATCATTCCGGGGAAGGCGTCAAGGATATCGTCCCACAGGCGGTAAAGGCCCGTGATATACTTGTTTTCCAGATACCCCTTCTTTCCTTCCTTGTCATTGTGGCGCCAGAAATCGATGGGATCCATATTGAAGTCCTGTCGGTAGATATCGATTCCGTTATCACGGATCATACCGATGAGGGTATCACGCAGCCATGCGTAAGCGGTTTCATCCGCAAGGTTATAAAGACGGTTCACGTTGCTCTCATCTCCGTCGGAAAGAAGAAACTCGGGGTGGTACTTCCCAAGGTCGGAGCCGATATGAACGCGCTCGGGCTCAAACCACAGCATAAACTTCAGCCCTATTGCCTTTGCCGCCTCTGACACGGGGGTAAGTCCCCTCGGGAAGGTTTTTTCAAATTCGTAATTGCCCACACCGTTGGGGAAGCCGTCACGGAACCATGCCGCATCCAGCCAGTATGTATCCAGGCACCCCAGCTTATCCGCACATTTGATGCAATGGAGCTGACCCTCCTCCGATGCCCATGCGTCCCTCTGCTTCCAGAAATAGCGATCGAACACCTGCAGAGAAAGAGGAATGTGCATCGCCCCGTCCGTCTTTGCGGCAGGAGACAGCTTTTCGCGGAAAATGCGGCGGAAATTCTGCCTTGTCTCAAGAAGCTCGCCGCCCGTGTAGACCATAGCACCAACGGAACGGATGGTTTCCCCGGGAGCGAGATACATATCACAGTCGGAGAAGCCCATGCAGATGTTCACGCTGTCCGCGTTTTTTTCCATGGTGTATTTCCACTGGCCTGTCCAGCCGAGGGCGAAAACAGCGCTTCCCAGGTCGGAGGTGATGTCAAAATAAGGGAAATAGTCCCCTCTGGAGGAGCGTCCTCTGTATGCCTCGCGGAGGAGAGTAGTGCCGTTGGTCAAACGCTTTTTACGGGGATAATAGGATCTGCCGTTGCAGGTGTCACCGTAGATGCTCTCCCACACCGTCTCCCCCGATACGGGAATATCGAGATCCATGCCGTAAAACTCCGTGATCTGCGCGGTGTTCTCCGTTCCGCAGTTGGTGAGCTTTACAACCCAGCGGTAGAAATCCTTTGCGACCTCCATGAAATCGAGGACGATCTGAATATCCCCTGCCATCATCGAATAGGAGTCTGCACTTATGGTCATTTCCCCGGGGATAATATCGATTTTCTCCCCACCCAGAATAAACGATGCGATTTTTTGGTTTTTGATCTTTTCAAGCATAATATTGCTCCTTTTTTATTCTTCAAACGTAATGTTGTATTCCCAAGCTTCGGAATACCAGTTGTAGTCCTCATAACGCTCCATGCGCTGACAAATTTTGGTCAGTCGAAGCTCAAGGTCAAGGGTCTCACGGTTTTCGAGAAGATTGAAATTGGTAAGTTCCGTGAAGAAGCCTTCTCCCTCACGGCGTGTGTCGATCTCGGTCAGGGTCTCCTTGATCAGATAGCCGTATTCCTCGTTGATCTCACAGATCTGGAGAGGCCAGCGAGGGTCACTTCCGCTTTCGTCTACGAGCCATGGCTGAGTGAGATAGTTTCCTATCCAGTAAAGTCGGCCGTTCTTCTTTGAACGAAAGATGGCGGAGATGGATGCCGGGGAATAGACCACCTCACGGGTATCGAAATGCCACGGCATAGGCGGTGCAAAGGTACGTCCGCCATCCTCGGAGATGGTGTACCACTTGAAGGGAGGGGTCGCTGAGTTCGTGCGTGTATTCCAAACGGGAATCTGCGATGCTGCTCCGCGGAACACAAGGAGCCATTTGCCGTTCGGAAGGATCTGAAGATTCGGTTCCATAATGCCGCGGGCACTCTGCAGGTCGGAGAGCATGATGGGGTTGGAGTAGGTGATATCATAATCCTCCTTCTCCTCGTTCCAGTGGGCACGGGCATACATCAGTCCCTGCTGAAGATTGGGACAGGAGGGGAAGAAGTTATTCACGTCCACCCCTGCCATCTTACAACAGAGGGTCATAATGGGGGCGACCATAAAAATAATATCTCCATCGGGGAGGAGACGGACATCTGCCGCCGTGGCACGGTTTTTATCGATAAACGCGGGATTGCGGGGGTTGTCGGGGTCGAAATCCGCACCGCCCTCCTCAAATTCCATCATTCTCTTGATCTCCGTTCCGTCGGGCTTCACCATGCGGAAATACGCCTTCATACGCATGGTATCATCCCCTTTGCGCCAATAGTCAAAGTAGCCAACATCGTGTCCCCTCAGGATGTAGACAAAGCTGCCCACGCTGATGCGGTAACCGTTTTTCGGATCCACCACCTCGGGTGACCAGGAGCCGAGGAATTCGTCCCCCTCGGGTGCACCCGGTACTCTGCCCCGACGCTCCGATGCTTCCTCATCGTTGAAAACGGTGACCCATTCGCCCCAGGTTCTTCCGTTGTCGCGGCTCACACGGGTGAAGGCGCCTGAGGGATAGTCCTCCTCACAGGAAAGGGATCGGGTTTCCACAAGGTTCCCTTCCTCATCGTAGCTTCGGACAAACATTTCCTCATAATGCTCGTTTGCGGAGCGCATTTTTCCCGTTACATGGATTTTGCTCATGGTTATTCTCCTTTCTTCATTTGCGTTATCGGTTACACTCATTATAACATCCCTGTGTGCACTTGTCAACCACCCTACCGAAAAAAACCCCCCGCCGAAGCAGGAGGAAAAATTTTAGAGAAGATAAGCATTCAAGTTGGAGGAAATGATGATCTCGGGAGAGATGCTGTGATCTTCTGTCGTTGTCTTTGTGAGGAGATAGTCGTAAAGAGATCTGATGGCATTCCGTCCCTGTCTCCACGGATTCTGAAAGATCACGGCGGATGCCGTGCCGTCACGGAGGATCTCGGGCGTTTCCGGAAGGAGGTCGGTGGTGATAATACGGAATCCCGTCTTCCCCATCTGACGAAGATGGAGGCAGGCATCGGTGGAGCTGGCTGTGGTCATGTAGATTCCCGCAAGGTTGGGGTTTTCCCCGATCATCCTCTCCGTCTTACGGAGGACAAGCTCCTTTTCGTCATAATGCTCGTAAAGGTGAACGGAGGAGAATTTGTCATCCCCTGCAAAGTCGAAAAAGCCTTTCAGATACTTGCTGTTGACCTCCGATTCTCTTGAATGGGTCAGGATCGCCACATCCCGTCCTCCCGAGGTGAGAGAGAGAAGCTCTGCCGCCATCTGCCCTGCCATGTATGCATTGATGCCCACATGGAAGATCCGCTTGCAGTCGGGGATATCGTTGGCAATGGTGCACACGGGGATCCCGTCCTCGATCATGCCGTCAATCTCCGTCCGAAGGAGCTCCACCTCCCCCCCGGAGGCACAGGAATGATAGACCACAACGCCGCTGACCCCTTCTTCACGGAAGGTGCGGAGGATATCCAGCGTGTCAAGGACACATTGATGGCTGTTCGTATAAGAGAGCTGTCGGAGAACCACCTCAACATTGTATTTTTCAAGGTCATGTGCTGCAGATAGGATCCCGTTTCCGATATCGTTCACATAGGCAAAGACGGGACAGAACATGACAACGCCGATCTTCATGGGATTCCTGTGAAGTCCCTGTGCGGCGGGATTCGCTTTATATCCCACCTTTTCCGCTGTTTCAAGAATCAGTCTTCTCGTTTCTTCCTTGATCCTCGTTTTTCCGTTCAGCGCACGGTTGACCGTACCAACGGAAAAACCCGTCATTTCCGCAAGATCGTATATGGTGGGTCTTTTCTTTCCGTTCATACTCTTCCGCCTTTCCCATTGTCATATTTTCTTTATATATTATTATACAGCATTTCCTGCCGAAACACATGAATTTTCCGTGAATAAATGCGTTTTCTCATCGTTTTCCCACCACGGGGCCGGAAGATCTCCTTTTCCTTTTCTGCTTCTGTACTATCTGCACAAATGCATCGGTGGGATTTGGTGAATTATGACATCTTCCTTCGGATTGACAAGATGATTTCCCCTGTGGTATAATATTACAGACGATGCGTAACCGATTACACTTTTTGATCACACCGCACGGCAAGGAGGAAATACCAATGTTGAAAAACCTTGATACGGAATTCACAACTCCCGTTTTCGTAACCTTTATGGGACAGGCAGGATTCCTGTTTCGCTTCTCAAACGGCACGGTGGTCGGCGTTGACCTATATCTCTCCGACTGCTGCTATCGCTATGTGGGCTTCAAGCGGCTCATGCCCTATCTTGTTGACCCGAGGGAGCTTTCCCTCGATCTCCTCATTTGCACTCATGCCCATTACGACCATTTCGACCCCGATTCCGTCCCCGTTCTCCTTTCCGAGCCAAAGACGCAGATGCTTGCGGCGTATGACGTAAAGGAAGAAGCGGCGAGACTGGGGCTTGAGGAGAAAAAGATTCGCTACATCAAAGAAAGAGACATCGTCGGCACCTGCGGCATTACCGTAGAGGCACTCCCATGTGACCACGGTGAGGATACTCCCCACGCGGTAGGGCTCCTCATCAAGGGGGACGGACGGCGGATCGTCATTGCAGGAGATACCTCCTTCCATGAGGAATATTTCACCTCCGAAAAGTTGAAGGGGGCGGATCTCTTCATCTTCCCCATCAACGGCGCATACGGCAATCTGAACGAAGAGGAAGGCGCCCGTGCGGTAGGTCTCCTTGAACCGAAGCTGGCTGTCCCCTGCCATTACTGGAATTTCGCAGAACACGGCGGTAATCCCGCGCTGTTCGTGGATGCGCTGGCAGAGCTTGGGGGCACCTCCACTTATGAACTCATGCGACCGGGCGAAACCATTACCATCTAAGGAGATTTTTATGATCAAAGAAACCATGTATAAAGACCGTCCTGCCATCTCCGTGGAAGGAGGAGGACTGACGGCGGTATTTCTCCCCGAGGACGGCGGAAAAATGGCATCCCTCAGAACAGCGGCGGGGGAAGAGCTCCTCTGCGGCGCGAAGGGGGAACGGTATCTCCCTCTAACCCCTGACGGAAGCTATGTGGATGCGGAATGTTCCGCTTTTGACGATATGTTCCCTGCCATCGACCCCTGTACCATCGACGGCCACGACTACCCCGACCACGGCGAGGTATGCCGCATTCCCCACACAGCGGAAAACCTCGGCGACAAGCTCCGTCTTTCCTGCACAGTGCAGTCGGTATGGGCAGATTATGTAAAAGAAATCACCCCCGAGGAGGACGGAATCGCCATCCGATACGAGATCACCAACCGAAACCCGTCCCCCCTCCCCTATCTCTGGGCAGGACACATGATGTTTGCGGCCCATGAAGGGGACAGTGTGTTCTCCAATGCTCCCGAAGACTGCGGAATGAGGGTCATGTTCGGCAATCCCCCCGAAAAGCCAAACGTCATCGGCCCCTTCTCCAAAGAGGGAGAGAGCTACAAATACTATCTGACCTCCCCCTTCTCTCCCCTGGTATGCGGCATTGATTATGCGGCGGGAGGACGGCTCACCGCTTCCTTTGAGGGAGATGCGGTACGCTGGCTTGGGGTATGGATGAACAACGGCAGCTTCAAGGGGATGTACAATCTGGCGCCCGAGCCCTGTACCGCCCCCTATGACAATCCCCAAAACGCGGAAAAAGAGGGGGCCGCATCCGTCATTCCTCCCCTCGGCACCGTGACCTTCACCCTGCACTTGAAATATACATCAAAATGAGGTAACTACATGAACAAAAATACAATGAAAGCCTTTGTGGGCAACGGATGGGGCAAGGGGAGCTTTGTTGACATCCCCCGTCCCGTGCCGAAGGAAAACGAAGTATTGATAAAAATCGCATACTGCGGTGTCTGCGGTACGGATCAGGATCTTTTCTCAAGCCAATGCAGCTTTGCGGAAAACGGGCAGGTCACCTACCCCGTCCGTCTCGGACATGAGTGGTCGGGTACAGTGGCGGAGGTAGGCTCTGCCGTGACAAAATTTAAGGCAGGCGACCGCGTGGTAGGCGACAATGCCGTATGCTGCGGTGAATGCGATGCCTGCCGCCGCGGTGACTACGGAAAATGCAGAAACACACGGAATGTGGGTACCATCGAGCCTGTCTATGACGGTGCTTTCGCGGAATACATGATCCTTCCCGAGTACCATGTCTATCACCTTCCCGACTCCCTCTCCCTGAAGGAAGCAGCACTTTGCGAGCCCCTTTCCGTAGCACAGGGTGCCGTGAAGAAGATGGACATCACAAAAAACAGCACCGTAGTGATCATCGGCACGGGATGCATCGGTCTCTCCGCCGCCGTGCTTGCTCTCTGCAAGGGTGCGGAACAGGTATTTCTCACAGGGCGGAATCCCGTCAAGCTGGCGGCAGCGGAGAAACTCGGAGTCATCCCCGTCAACGTAAAGAAATGCGATGCCGTCTCCCTCATCAAAGAAAAAACAGGAGGACGGGGTGCGGATTTCGTCATCGAATGCTCGGGTGCCGAGGGTACCATCGTTCAGGCCATGGATATGGTCATGCGGCGAGGGATGATCGCCCTCATCGGCTTCTACGAAAAGAAGGAACGTGAGATCGACATCGATAAGATCGTCTCCAATGAGATCACCATCGTGGGTATCATGGGCGAATACGGAAACATCGGCGAGGTTCTTGATGTACTGGGTGAGCATGAGCCCTCCCTCCTCCCTCTCATCACTGCGGAGCTCCCCTTTGAGGAATGCGAGCCTGCCTTTATGAGACAAAACACGCCTGATACCGTCAAGACCGTGATCCGAATCGGCGGCGGTAACTGACCGTGACAGTTTACAGGAAAGGATACATAACAATGAACGGAAAAGTTGCCATTCTCGGCAAGCAGCAGCCTGCCTACATGAGAGCCAACATGAAAAAGCTCCTTGAGGACAGAGGGCATACTGCCGACATTTTAGATATGGAGACCCGATGTGCTGCCGACTGGATCGATGCGCTGAAGGGGTATGATGCACTCATCACCGCAGGCGAAAAATTCCCCGGGGTGGTATTCGACGGACTGGCAGGAAGCCTCCGCGTCCTCTCACGCTACGGTGTGGGAACGGACGAGATCGACAAGGAACGGGCGGCGGCCCACGGCATCGCAGTCTGCAATGCGGCAGGCACCCTCTCCACAGCCGTAGCGGAGTGCTGTATGGGGCTGATCCTCTGCCTCCTCCGCCGTCTCCCCGATGGGGACAAGGAAGTGCGCGCCAACGACTGGAGCCGCTTCTTCGAGAGCAAGACAGGTACGCAGATTGAGGGAAAGACCGTGGGTCTCATCGGCTTCGGGGACATTGCAAAGGCGCTTGCCAAAATGCTCTCGGGCTTTGGGTGCCGCGTTATTGCCTACGACATTTATTTCGACAAAGAAACCGCCGACCGATGGAATGTGGAGTTTGCGGATATTGAAACCATCCGCCGCGAATCGGACATCATCAGCCTCCATGTGCCCTCCACTCTCGAGACACAGGGAATGATCGATATGGAATTTATGAAGGGCATGAAGCCCACCGCCATCCTCATCAACACGGGAAGAGGGGCACTCATTGTGGAGGAGGATCTGGCAAATGCCCTCCGTGACCGCGTAATCGCCGCCGCAGGGCTGGATGTGTTCACCAAGGAGCCCCCCGAGCCCGACAATCCTCTCCTCACTCTACCCAATGTGATGCTCCTGCCCCACTGCGGTGCCGGAACAAAGGAATGTCTCGAAAAAGCAGGCTACATGGCGGCGGAAAATGCGGCGGATTTTCTTGAGGGGAAGCCTGTCCGCACCATTCTGAACAAGGATTACATCAACCACGAGGTATGAAATTATGGTAAAAGATACTATGGAACTGAGACAGGAAGTGATCGATACCTGCCTTTGGCTGAAGAAGGAGGGTCTGGTGTTCGGCACATGGGGGAACATCAGCGTCCGTCTGGACACGGGCAACCTCCTCATTACCCCCTCAAAAATCGCTTACGAGGAAATAACCCCCGAGGATCTTGTTGTCCTTGCCCCCGACGGAAGCACCGTTTCGGGTAGCCGTCTCTCCACAAGTGAACGGGAATTGCACCGCAACATTCTGAACAAGAGACAGGATGTGGGCGCCATTATCCATATGCACTCCCCCTACGCCATGACCTGCTGTGCGAGAAACGAAGGAGTCCCCGTCATATCCGAGGAAATGTGCCAGCTCATCGGCGGTGCCATCCCCCTAAGCAGCCGTTTTGTCCCCTCCGAGAATCATGTGGAGCTCGGTCAAGTAGTGGCGGACTCGGTGACGGGCACCAACGCCATCCTCATACGCAACCACGGTCCCATGTGCTTCGGCCGCACATTGTCTGAGGCAAGAGTGTGCTGTCAGGTGACGGAAAAGGCGTGTCGGATGTACCTCATGCTCCTCTCCGCAGGGGGCATGGTGGAGATCCCCGAGGAATATGTGACGGCGGGACGGAATTATTTCCTCTACCGCTACGGCAATTCATAAGAAACGAGGTAATGATATGAGAGTTGTAACCATGGGAGAGATGATGATCCGTTTCATGCCGAAGGGGAATCTCCGCATCGAACAGGCTACGGAATTTGAAGCATACTACGGTGGGGACGAGTCCATCGTTGCCACTTCACTTGCCCGCTTCGGTCTTGACAGCAGATACATCACAAAGCTCCCCGAAAATCCCATTGGTGACATTGCTGTTGCCAAGCTCCGCGAGCAGAATGTGGATACCGCCTTCATCGCACGGGGCGGTGAGCGTCTCGGGGTGAATTTTTATGAAAGCGGTGCGGCAATGCGTCCCCCGAAGGTCATTTACGACCGCAAACACTCCGCCATCTCCGAAGCCCTTCCCGAGGAGTTCGATTTTGATGCCATCTTCCGTGACGCGGACTGGTTCCATGTAGCAGGCATCACCCCTGCCATCAGCGACACGGCAGCGGAGCTTGTAAAATGCGCCATGATCGCCGCAAAGAAGCATGGGGTCACCGTCAGCGTGGATCTCAATTACAGAAGCAAGCTGTGGTCTCCCGAAAAGGCGCAGAGCGTCATGGTCCCCCTCATGGAATATGCGGATGTGTGCATCGGCGGCCGTGAGGATGCGGAAAAGGTGTTGGGGTTCAAGCCCTCCGACACATCCCTTGCCGACGACGCCATCGATCTTGAAGGTTACAAGGATATGTTCCGCCGTCTGAAGGAGCGATTCGGCTTCCGCTATATCGCCTCCACCCTCCGCGAGAGCTATTCCGCCTCCGACAACGGCTGGTCTGCCCTTCTCTGGGACGGTGAGGAGTTCTACCGCACAAGAAAACACGAC
>SVSU01000150.1 GCA_015064135.1 Oscillospiraceae bacterium | reverse complement strand
CATACGCTGTGCCGCTTCGGAATCACTCTGACTTACAGTGAGGCGTCGATCAGACCACTCCGAGTCGATTCTCCAAAGCATATATTCGTTTTTTTGGGACCTGAATGTTCCACACCAATTTCTCATATATACATAGTCGTCCGGCAGAACCATATGATCGGGTACGACGGTAGCGTGAGCAATATTATGTCCGCCGTCGGGACGAATGGTTGCCACCTCGTCAAATGAAATGCTGTCATCCATCAGCTGTTCCCCCGATTCTGCGGCAATATAGGGGATCAGCGACCACAGCAGGAAATTCCGATCCGCTTTGGGGGAATTTGTAAGGGTAATTTCTTCATTCGTCTGTCCGCACAAAATGTCGGGATGATCAAGGAGTCCTGAGGAGATTAGTTCATCGTAAAGTTCATTGGCGAACAAACCTGCCGCTTTCTTATACATGGCATCCTGCATGGTCAAAAGCTCTGCGGTGGGTTCGCTGATGATGAAATTCACGATATACTTGCCCTTTTCCTCCAAAAGGAAGCCGTATTCTTCGAGAAAATCAACCTCTGTCTCCACATAGACGGGAGAAACACCGAGAGCATCGGCGATTTCGTTGACGGTTTTTGCCTCATTGCGGACACAGTAGCAGATGTTCTGGGATAGGGTGGAACGGAAGAATTCGCCTATGTTTTTTGTGCCTCCGGAGCCGTTTATGCCGATTGAATGGAATTTGATGGGATTGAATTTCAGTTCACTTGTTTTTCTCATGGTATCCATACCTCGTTTCAATTCTGATTTGGCTTCAAACAAGTGCCACTTGACAGTGCCGAGGGGAATATCCAGTTCTTTTGCGATGTCGGCTTGCCTGCGGTTCTCGAAATAATACGCAATCACGATCTTGCGGCGGAGTCCCGAGAGATAGGCGATCTCCCTTTGCAGACGGCGCACGGATTCCGTGTTGTCATCGTCATCAAAAACCGAATCGGGATCGGCAACCAGCTCCGCAACCTCGTCAAGGGAGATACCGAGCACACTTTTTGCCGTGTCACGGTAATAATTGCTGAGGGTGTTGTGGGCGATGGTCCAGATAAACTTGCGGGGATCTCCGATGTTGTCCTTGATGAGAAGGGCACGGAACGCCTTCAGTACGATCTCCTGTGAAAGATCCTCGGCGTCCTGCTCGTTTCTGCACCGCTTCAGCGCAAAACCGAATATGGGCTTCAGATATTCTGTTATGATTTTTTCGGCATCCTGTCTGTTCACTTGCTTGTACCTCTGTTGTTCGATAGGGTGTGAAAGCGCTTTCACCCATATAGACACGAGAATTGAAAAAGGTTGGTGGGTTTATGAGAAATTTTTTGAATTATTCTGCTGTGTTTTTCCTTAAAGCCTGATATGCTTCGTCATTTCCGAAAAACACATCGAACGGGGAAAGCAGGAAACTGTAATCAAAATTGAATAAAAACTCTTCCATTGCATCGCTGTCATTCATATCAGAAAAATACAACGGATTACGGGAAGTAACGTGGAAGTCATCGTGCTCCTTTGGTTCCTTGATTTGTTCCCCAAAACAAACCAATTGTCTGATTGCTTCCAAACAATTCGGTTTGTCGTCAAGCTTTCTGTAGCTGTGAGCAAGAGTCAGGGCAGCAAAGAACTTATGAGCTTTATAAAAATCAGCGCACCCATCATCAAAAACGGACAATAGGCTCAAATGCAGCTTTCCGAAGACCGCCGCCTCGGAATAACGCCCTGTTTCTGATAATCTTGAAGTAAGTACTTGCAAGATGAGATCCATTGCCAGCCAGCAGTGCCAGAGGTTTTGTTCTGTGAATTGGATCAATGCCGAATCATTGTGCTGATATGCGTAAGTTGTGGCAGTGCCGACAATTCTGAAAAAGTAGTTTTCCGCGCTGATTTTTTCAATTGCATCAAGCGCTTTTGCGTGTTCTCCGATTTCTCCGTAAATCCGCACCAGCATATTCAGGGCATTGTCCACTTCTTTGATATCCCCGCAGGTGTCAACCACTTCCATACACAGCTTGATCGCTTTTTCAACAGCTTCCTTCCGTTCGGTTTCGCTGTCGGATATTCGATTGACCATAGACAGGGAAAAGGAAAGGGCAGTTTTTAGCTCAGGACTGTTTGGGTATTTCTTAAGCCCCTCGCCGAGGATCTCGATTTCCTTATAGGTATCCATACTATCGTCAGCCGCCTTCAGAATCGCCTTGACTTCATCGGCATAGCTGTTCATATGGTATCCAAAAAGGCGATCAATGGACACGCCGAAAAACTCTGCCATAATGGGGAAAAGGCTTACATCGGGAGCACATTGGTTATTCTCCCACTTGGAAACCGACTGTTCAGAAACGCCAAGCTTTTCTGCAAGCTGTGCCTGGGTGATCTTTTTCTCTTTGCGGAGTGTGTAGATATTGGTTCCGATGTTCATGTTAATACCTCAAAAAATATTATTGTGATCACGGTTTTATTATAGCACACGCCGCATTGGACTTCCATATATCGAATGGAGGCTTTTTCTTCTTAGTTTCCAACTTCAGGTTGGATGGTTCACTCCTCCCCCCAGAAATCCGCCAGAATATGCCCGAGGGAGGCAAGATCCCCCGTGTATCGCATATGCCGCCAATGGGGAGGGAACAGCATCTTCGTTGCAGGCTCGCCGTAGCGGTCGTCGATGAGGAGGACGATGCCGCGGTCGGTTTCGGAGCGGATCACACGTCCCGCCGCCTGCAGAACCTTGTTCATGCC
>SVSU01000027.1 GCA_015064135.1 Oscillospiraceae bacterium | reverse complement strand
ACAGCAATTTCAAGCGGATGACCAACCCCATTGACACTGCCCTTTCGGTGGTGTGGAGCCTGCGATACTTTGAGTGCGGTACTTTTCGTGTGATCTTCCCTATGGACAGGGAGCTGCTCTCGGCGGCAAGGGCGGCGAAATACCTGTGTACGGGGGCAGACAGGGAAGGAAATGTGCACTGCGGAAGGATTGAGTACATCGGCTGTGTGGGAGACGGACAGATAGAGGTCAGCGGAAGGATGCTGGAGTGCCTTCTCAGTGACCGCATCATGTTCGGCCCGTGGAGCTTCACGGGGACGGTGAGCGATGCGGTGTTCTCGGCAGTGGAGCACAATCTCAGGGGGCTTGATATTGAGATCGGTGCCGATTCGGACAGGATTCCCGACACAATTACGGCCGTATCGGAGTGGGACGAGGTTTCCGAATGGATATACAAGACCCTTATGCCCTACGGAGGGTCTTACACCGTTACGCTGGATGTCACCCGAGCCGTTCCCGTGTTCCGCATCGTTTACCCCAACGCGGAGCCGAAGATTGTTTTCTCCGGTTCCTTTGAGAACATTGCAGAGGTGACATACGAGTATCACGACGGCGATCTCAAAAATGCCGCCGTTGTGGAAGGGTTCGACGGTACGGTGGAGGTTTACGATATTTCAAACGGGGGCGAGAGACGGGAGATCTACCGAAGCGCGAAGGATATCCGCCCAACGGGTTTTGAGACGACGGAGGCATACAAGGCGGCGCTCCTTGAGACGGGACGGGCACTCCTCGGCAGATATATAACGGAGGAGTACATTTCATGTGCCGCAGACCGAGGTGCGAGACCCATCTTCGGTGAGGATTACAGGCTGGGAGACCCATGCTATGTGGACGACCCCGAAACGGGCATATCCGTCTCAACAAGGGTGACGGAAGCGGATGAGGTATGGGAGAACGGGGAGAAAACCGTTTATCCTGCATTCGGAGGCAAGCTGCCCGGCATCAAAAACAAACTGAAAAATCAATAAAAGGAGGATTTACATCAATATGGCAGATACGATGATCGAGATCACGGGGGGAATGTTCGACTCCACGGAGATCACGGAGACGGTAAGCGGTTTTCCCGTGGGCAACAAGGCAGTGGGGGCGGATTTTTTCGCCAAAATGATCTCAACCCTGTATTCAAACGGCATTTCCGCAGGCGGAGGGAAGGCAGACGGCTTCAAGATAACGGCAGGGAGTGGAATGTACTTAAACTGCGCTCCCGGTGAGGCATGGGTCAACGGATACATGGCATGGAACAAGGAGACTCTGCGCCTGCCTGTTACCGCAGGACACGAATATACCGTATGTCTCAGACTGAATCTGACAGACGGAACATATACCGTGCTCTCAGCCGAGGACCCAACATCAGGACTTTACCCTGTGAGAAACGAGGAGATATACGACCTTGTGCTGGCGAAGGTGTCCGTTCCCAGCGGTGCTGTTACGGCAGGGGAGGCGGACATTGAGGACTGCAGAAACGATTCCTCCCTGTGCGGCGTGGTAACAAGTGCGGCGGAGAGCCTGGGTATTGTCAGCTATGCGGCAAATTCGGGTATGCTCGGCAACAAACCCTCGGGCTCATATGTCCTTCGTTCGGGAGGGAATATGACGGGCAAGCTTCGTGCGGCAGCGGATGCCACGGGAGTTTCCGCGGTGCGCAACATCAGCTACGGCACCACACTCCCCACCAATCTTGCAGAGGGCGAGATATTCATTCTTTTGAGCTGAGGTGACGGGGAATGATCGTTTATAAGAATCTCAAATCCCTGAGGTGCTATCAATCTGAGCTTGACTTTCGCGTTCTTCTTGAGGAAGGAAAGGTCATCTGCCGCATAATGAAGCCAGCGGCCTCATCAGAGGATATACGGCCCTTTATGTATAACTACATAAGCGTAGAGTACAACGGTGAAGAAAAGAGCTTTAATGTGACAGACGGTGTGGGGGAGGCGGAGTTCGATTACATAGACGGGCTCAACTCACTGCGGCTCCGCATGGATGAGATCGCGTCGGTGAACAGGCTCTACTATGACAGTGTGTACTACGGCGGCTTCTTCCCCGTAACATGGGAGGGACCCTATGACGAGCCTGTATGCACCGTTCACACCGGCTCCGTTTACGAGGATTACAACAACCGCATTGCCTGGTCCATCGAGTCCCCCGTGGGATACCCTTGTGCGGCAGTGGAGCTTCTGTATTTTGAAAAGGCACCGGGGGCGGCGAAGTTTACCTGCACCTCGCTGTTTGTGGGAAAAAAGACGGACGGGCAGTTCACTCACACGGTGAAGGAGGGCATGGCAGGAGGGCAGTGCTACTATCGTTTGGCGTACTGTTCTTATCCCTATGCAGAGGCGCCCCGTGACGGGAATCTCACCTACGGCGAGGTAACGACAGAGATCATAACCATCGGCGAAACGCAAAAATATCCTGCCGCACCCGTGAATCTCCATGCCACGAGGCCTGCTGTGGGAGGATACTCCATTGTTACCTTTGAGGGTGTGACCGACCCCTTCAACGAGCTTCTGTATTACGAGATTGAGAGGCAGGTAAACGGCGGCCTCTGGAGCAGAGTCTACTGCGGCACAAGCACCACTTTCCATGATAAGCTCACGGTGAAAACGGCAGAAACGGTGACATACCGCGTCCGAAGCATTGACACGGAGTATGATGCATCCGAATGGACTGTGAGTGAGCCCCTTTCCGTTCTTGAGAGCAATATTTACGTTATGTCGGGCGGCACCCTTCGTCCTGCGGTGCAGGTATACATCGGCGGTCAAGGTGCGGTAGGCGCGGTGGCGTTTGTGGGATAAAAAATGGGGAGTGCCCTCGGAAGTTCATGAAAATGAACCTTCGGGAACACTCCCTTTTTGGGATCAGTGACGGGAAAAAGCTATGAGATTGTTGCGGTTTGGCTTACCGGGCAAGATCCGCAATGACGGGAGAATTACCGTAAACCACAATGTTCCCCAGTCGGACGCAGATGCCCCCCTCTAAGGAGGAGACAAAGAGAGCACGGTTTTCCTCCAGAGCAACGGCGTCGCTCTCCTCGGTCAGCTGGTAAACATAAGTCCATTCCAAATCGGGTTCTGCCGTCTGCTGATTGACGATGTGGTGGATGGAGGTGATATCCCCCTCCGGCATCAGCTTTTTGCGTATTTCTTCTATCATCTGCTCATCGTAGGCTTGAACGTAATAAATATCTGAGTCGAAAAGCTTTGCAATATCGTCTGCCGTCATCTCGGCAGCAGAGGCGGTTCCCTTTGAGGAGGCAGTTTCTGCGGTGTAGCTGTGGATCATGGTGATATCTCCCTTGTGGGAGTAAGTGACGGTCAGTCTGTCCCCTGCCTCCACGAGAAGAATCTTCTCCTCAAAGGGAAGACTGAATACACCCTTGTCGGTGCGGAGGTAGACCGTGGTGCTTCCGTTCTGGGGAATGTAGAGAATCTCGTTCACGGTGACGGTCTCCGTTTTCATGGAATCTGCGTTTACGGTGCCGCTTGTGCCGAGGAGGGTCTTATATTTGGCGAAGCATTCCTCCTGGGTGGTGCTTGTGGAGACGATGTTGTAATTGCGTACATTGACCATGGAGTACATCTTTACAATACCCGATGCGTCCTTCAGCACCATAATATAGGTGGCTTCTCCGTTTACATTGATAAGGGAGGGGAAGGAGGCTTTGTAGCGATATTGCTGGACGGAGCCCTCTGCGGCTGCCATGGCGCTGTATTCCTCGGCTCCGGGGACGGCGTAATATTTATACTCGCCCGTTCTTGAGTTGACAAGAATGAAGCCGATGTTTGCTTCGTCGTTGGAAACGGAGGTGACTCCGGTGAACACATACACATCATCGCCGATGATCTTGTAGCCGAAATCATCCGTGGTCACAACGCAGTCCGTCTGACCGAAAGCGGAGTTGATATAGCCGTTGCGGAGCATACCGTGCCAGTCGTACTTTTGGCATATCAGATTGCCATTGTAGACGATATCGATCCACGCCGGGGCATCGGCAGGGGTATACTTTGCGGTCTCACCCGTTGCGGCGTTGAGAGTGACAACAGAGGTCACATCGTAGGCGCCGAAAAATCCTGCCTGCGGTTCCATGACGGATGCCACCCAGAAGGGGTTTCCAAGGTCGTCCACTTCAAAATACACGGAGCCGAAGATGGCGGTGGGATAAGCGAAGCGGAGGGCGCGGGTCAGATTCTGATTGAAATAGGCGGAGGGGGAGATCTTGATATAATTCTCGCTGAGACGGACAAATTCCGCTTCAAACTTAACGGGGTCTACCTTAACATAGCCGGGTATGCCATTCGGAGAGTTCTTCAGCCACTTGAAGAAGGAGGCATACTCAAGGGGTGCCACCTTATAGGGCTTTGACTGAATGGCGATCTGAGTATAGGTGTCCGCAACGTTATACTGGGAGACAAGGTCGGAGAGGGTACCGAGGGTACGCGCACCGATGATTCTTGCGGAGGAGGAGTCCATGAGGGCAATGTCGCTGACATATTCCGTTTCCGTGATATCGGAGGCAAAGTCTCCCTCTGTCAGTGTGATGAGGGAACTGTACTTCTTCGCCTGAAATACCGTGGATGAGGCAAGGGAGAGAATTACCAGCACCGCAATGAGCAGACCGGTGATGATAAGCTGTATTTTCGGGAATTTGGGGAAACTGCGGAAGGAGACTTTGTTGTTTGCCGTGATGACAAAGTCAGCTCCTGTCAGTGCTTTGATGACAAAAAAGGACACGAATACAACTGCATCGCAGACAAAGAAGAATGTCCAGAATTCGGGAGAGTGGATATTAAGCGGAGGCAGAGTCACATAATAGATTATTCCGAGAAGGAGCACTGCTGCCGCAAGATAGAGGGGAATGATGAGCCCTTTTTTTCTTTTTGTCATGGTTTTACCTCGTTTCTTTCATGGTTTTTACCGGTTTACAACACCATTATATCACACGGTCAAGTGACTGTCAAGTGTTTTCGTGAGATTTTATCAAAAAGCAGGCTGTCATGCTAAAAATGGCACAACCAAAGCCTGCTTTTCGTAGGGATTATTCTTTTTCCGTCTCCGCGAGAATGCCGAGGAAGAGGGGGATACCTGTTTCACCGTCGGTTATCATATAGAAGAAGGGACGGTCGAGGGTGATGACTTTCGGCATGGCGGAGGGGCCTGCGGAGGTTGCCATAAGGCTTACCTGAGTCATGGCGGCGGCTTTTGTTCCGTGCTCGTCCAGCTTGATTTTCGCTTTCTGCAGTATGGTGGAGACGGAGATGGAGCCCTTGTCGCTGCTGCCTACACCGTAGAGCTCCGCTTTTGATGGGTCGAAGGCGCGGGTCAGCCCCATGCTTTTCAGAATATCGTTGAGATCGGCTTCAACCTCATACTCAAACTTCGGCATGGCGCAGATCACCTTTTCGGTGCCCTTCTTTGCGGCGTCGGCAACTTCGGTAAGGTCGAGGGATTCGGTGAATTCGTACACGTCAACGCCACGGTCGGGGAGAACAGCCGTAAAACGGTAGCCGTCCTTGTAGTCCTTGCTGAATCCTACGCCGTTTTCTACCTCAAAATAGCTGTGTTCCGTGGAATGGAGAAAGTCGGGAGTGGATTCGGTGCCGTTGTGGTTGGTAAAGGGTTCGGCATAGATGTCGCTGCTCTCGTATTCCTCCGCCCACTTTCCGTCGAAAAGGATGGTGTTGATGAGTATCATGACGGTCATGGGGTCAATTTCACCCACTGCTTTTTTTATCATGCCGTCGGTGTGGTCAGACACCCATTCGTTGATGATCTGGGGTGAGGACGGGTCGGTAAAATCGAGGGATGCTCCCTCCGCGCCGAAGTAGTCCTTCACCACTTTTCCAAACTCACTGTTCAAGGCAAAGCCTCGGCTTGATGCCCATATTGAGTTTGCGATATCCACCGTGGATTCCTCCGTTTGTGCGAGGGAGTTCGTGAGGGAATAGAGATATTCGTTCATCACCGTTACATCGATGCCGCCGTTCAGGGAGTTGAACTCCGAGAGTGTATCCCCCCCGGCGCCGTTTGCGGTGAGGGTCAGTGCGTATGTTACGGAAAGGGGAGAGAGGACGGCATTTTTGCCCTTTTGCAGGCTTTTTTTGAAGAGGGTATGGGAAAAATCGGTGAGGGCGGTTACAAAAGCATCGTCTGCCGCCTTTCCCGTGGGGGTCATGCCCGATGCGGCAATGGGGGTGGAGGTACGCGCAATGGTTACGGTGTCCATAAAATCAGGTTCCTTTCCGATGAGTGAATCGCAGGCTGTGAGGGGGAGTGCCGCGAGAAGAAGTGCGGCGAGTAGTGGTTTCATATTATACATAGTGATACCTCATTTCATGTCTGCAAGTATGCCGAGGAAAAGGGGGATCCCCGTTTCCGAATCCACGATGGCGTAGGCGAAAGGACGGTTGAGGCGAATCATGGGGTGCTCGCATTCATCAACTGCTACCTCCGAGTATGCCGCGGCCTTTGTGCCCGATTCATTGACGGTGATGACCGCCTTCTGTCTGACGGAGGAGATAAACAGCCCGCTGCCCGTCTCAGAGAGTCCGTCAAGCTCCGCATCGGCTGTGAATGCCTTTTTCAGCCCCATATCCATAAGAATTTCGTTCAATCCCATCTCCCAATCCGCCTCAAACTTAGGGAGATAGCAGTCCGCGCTTTCGAGATTGCCGTCGAGTGCTTTTTCGATGGCATCGCTCCAGTCAATGTTGTCCGCAAAATTGTAGATATCCGTCCCTTCCTCGGGGAGCAGAGCGATGAAGCGGTACCCGTCGGTGTAGGGCTTGGAGAAGCCGCTGTAACCGTCTCCCGTGAAATAGGCAGCCTCGTGGGAATACATCAGCTCCGCCTGAGCTTCCGTTCCGTCGTAGTTGGTGAATATCCCCTCGGAGACCATGTTTTCCCCATAGGGGGTCTCCCACTTTCCGTCAAAGAGGACGGTGTTGACGATGAGCATCACAAGATCGGCGGGAGGCGTGTCCATGACCGTGTCTATCATGCCGTCGGTGCGCTCCGATACCCATGCGTTGAGCTCGTCAACCATGGCATCCGATGTGAAGTCTGCGCTTACCGCATCCGCATTATAGTATTTTTCCGCTATCCACTTGAACTGACTGTTTACGGGGAAGCCGTCGTCAGTCCAAAGGGAATTGGCGACTTTTACCTTCGATTCTTTCGTCGAGGCAAGGGTCAGAGCGTTCCAAAAGAGGTATTCGTTCATCTCTGCCGTGGAAATGCCGCCGTTCAGGCTTTCAAATTCACAGAGGGTGTCCCCGTGGGCGCCGTTTGAGGTGAGG
Source organism: Oscillospiraceae bacterium (assembly GCA_015064135.1). Classification (GTDB taxonomy): domain Bacteria; phylum Bacillota; class Clostridia; order Oscillospirales; family CAG-272; genus UMGS1696. The sequence goes on along the minus strand of SVSU01000027.1, from coordinate 13,527 downwards.
GTCAGGGCGTAGGTCAGGGAAAGGGGGGAGAGGATCAGGTTTTCGCCCCGTACAGCGCATTTTTTGAACAAGGCTTCCGAAAAATCAGTGAGGGACTCGGCAAAGTGCTCGTCCGACGCTTTTCCCGTGGGATTTTTTGCCGCCGCCGCAAGGTCACGGTAGTTCCACGAGGCCTCGGGTGTGGTATGGGTGACTGCGTTTTCCTCCGGGGTGGAACGGGGGAGCGTTGTGTCGGCACAGGAGGAGAGGAGGAGCATGGCTAGGATGGAGGGGAGTATATGTTTTATGATGTTCCGCATGAGGTACACCTTCCTTTTGCTGTTTCGTTACCTGTTTGACGTTTTTTCACTTCTCTATGTTCCCGATTTGTAAAAGATATCGGAATAATCCCCGTTCACTCTTGCTTTCGTCGGAAGGATGGAGTATAATGAAAATGGTATATTATTTATATTTTAATGAAATAAAAAATTTGAGGTATAGATATGGCAAAGGAAAAATATCTGGAATGCGGAAAGATCGTGGGCACCCACGGTGTGAGAGGTACGGTAAGGCTTGAGTGTTGGTGCGATTCACCGAAGGTGCTGGCGAAGCTGAAGGTGATGTACGCAAAGGAAAAAGACGGCACCCTGACACCATTTCGGGTCAAGGCATCGTCCGTTCAGAAGAATATGGTGCTCTGCACTTACGAAAACGTAAACTCCCTCGACGAGGCGATACCGCTGAAGGGGACTGTTCTTTACGCAGACAGAGGGGATTTCAAGTTAGGCAAGGACGAGCATTTTATCGCCGACCTCATCGGTTTACCCGTTGTCGATGCGGAATCGGGGGAGAGGTACGGAGTCCTTGCGGATGTGCTTCACCCGGGAACTCATGATGTGTATGTGGTTGACGAGGGAGAGGGCAAGACATTTATGATGCCGGCCGTGCCCGAGTTTGTGCTTCGCATAGAGGCGGAAGGTGAAGGTGCCGGTATTTTTGTGAAGCTGATCGAGGGTATGCGCGAATGAGAATCGACATTATGACCCTGTTCCCCGACTTTGTTGACTACATCCTGTCGGAGAGCATCATCGGCAGGGCGAGAAAAAGCGGAGCTGTTGACATCCGCGCCCACAACATACGGGACTACTCAGAGGACAAGCATCGGAGAGTGGACGACACCCCCTATGGCGGAGGGAAGGGAATGCTTATGGCGGCGCCTCCCATTTACAACTGCTACAAGGCGATCTCTGCGGATGCGGAGGAGAAACCCCATGTGGTGTATATGTCTCCGAGGGGCAGTGTGTTCAACCAGGACAAGGCGAAGGAGCTTGCAGCCCACGACAGGCTCATCGTCCTCTGCGGTCACTACGAGGGAGTGGATGAGAGGATAATCGAGGAGATCGTGGACGAGGAGATCTCCATCGGCGACTATGTGCTGACGGGGGGCGAGGTGCCCTGCTGTATTCTTGTGGATGCTGTGGCGCGGCTGTGCGACGGTGTGCTGGCGGATGCGGAGTGCCACGAGGTAGAGAGCTTCTCAGACGGATTGCTGGAGTTTCCACAGTACACGAGACCCTACGATTTTATGGGGCGGCTCGTGCCCGACGTGCTCATCTCGGGTCACCACGCGAACATTGAAAAGTGGCGGCACGAAAAGTCATTGGAATTGACGAAGGAACGGCGACCGGACCTGCTGGGGAGTGAAAAGTAGGAAGTGAATAGTGAATAGTGAAAAGTGAATAGTTGTTGTGGATTTGCTTCGCAAATCTTCATCAATTTGTATTGCGGCAGCTTGAATTTTTACTGCGCGAATATAATAAAATCTATTTTCCGTTGAGGAAAATATACATTATCTTGCCGAAGGCAAACTTCACCGCGAAGCAACCTCACCGCGAAGCAACCTCACCGCGAAGCAACTTCACTCCTTTACAGCATTCCGAAATACGCCAAAAATCCATTCGCAATCCCCTCGGCAAAAAGCCCGGGGTTGTTTGCCATGAGGTTGGCGTCGGTGGGGTTGGTGATGAAGCCCATTTCGAGAAGGAGTGCCGGCATTGCTGTTCGGCGTACCACATAGAGGGAGGGTCTGGCAAAGACGCCTCTGTTGGGCAGTCCCGTGGCGAAGTTCAGCTGTTCCAATATGTTTTGGGCAAGAAAATCCGCTTGAGTATCAAGGCGGAATACATAGGCTTCGCTGCCTCGGGCTGTGGTTATGTTGGAGGCATTGGTGTGGAGGCTGATGAAGTAGTCCGCACCCCAGCTGTTGGCATCGGAGACCCTTTGGCGGAGAGAGGATGCGTTGGATGTGCCGAGGATGATATCGGGTGTTGGACGTGACAGACGGGTTTCAAAGCCCAGCTCGCGGAGACGTGAGGCAAGGCGTACTCCGATGGCGTAGGTGATGTCTTGCTCGCGGTAGCCGTTTCCTTCCGCCCCTGCGTTGGGATTCATGGGGTTATGCCCCTGGTCGATGTAGATTTTGATTGCCATAGTGTGCTCCTCTTTGGGGATAAGTATCACTATATCATATTCCAACGATATGTGATTTGACAGCGGAAAAATACGAAAGGGATAGTGATTCATGAAAGAACTCCAAAAGGTTCTCAGCCGTGTCAGACAGGCGGTGCAGCATTACGGGATGATACAAAAAGGGGACAGAATAGCGGTGGGCGTGTCGGGAGGCAAGGATTCCATGGTTCTTCTGTATGCGCTCAGCGAGATGCGTCGGTTTTACCCCGAGCCCTACGAGGTTGTCGCAGTAACCGTTGACATGGGCTTCGGCGGCGATGATTTTGAAGGACGTTTTGCCCCCGTTTCCCGATTCTGCGAAGGGCTTGGTGTGGAGCTTCATGTGGTTCACACGGAGATTGCGCGTATCGTGTTTGAGGAGAGACGGGAGGAAAATCCCTGCTCCCTATGCGCTATGCTGAGACGGGGAGCGCTGAACAATACCTGCGGTGAGCTTGGCTGCGGCAAGCTGGCGCTCGGGCACCACAAGGACGACGTGGTGGAGACCTTTATGATGAATCTGATGCACGAGGGCAGGATAGGCTGTTTTGAACCCGTAACGGAGTACAGCAACATAGGACTCACCGTTATCCGCCCCCTTTGCTACACGGAGGAGCGCATGATAAAGGCACTTGTGACAGCGGCGAAGGTGCCTGTTGCCGAGAGCATCTGCCCCGAGGACGGGCACACGGAGAGGGAAGTCATGCACGATTTTCTCATGTCCTTCGAGAGAGAGCACAGGGGGACATACCGACGGATGTTCGGTGCTCTTGAAAGGCGAGGAATCGACGGCTGGTACGAGGAAAAGCCCCACGGTGAGGAAGAAACCGCCGAAACAGAAAATAAATGAAAAAAATGACAAAAATTCCCATGAAAACAGGGAACACTTCAGCGTGATGAAACGTCATATATCTAAATCTGAAAAAAACCGAAAAATCGTAGCAGATATGCGCGATCCGTCGGTACATATAGAGACATCGGAAACAAATGGATAGTGTAAAAAGTAAAAAAAATCGACAAAAGCTCCGTCTCACAAAAAGAGAACGGCGTGAAAGAATGCGGACAAGCGCATTTATGCTCCCGAGCATTGTGGGCGTGATGCTGTTTTTCATCCTGCCCTTTCTTGTGGTCATATACTACTCCCTTATCGGGGATGTGACAAACGCGGATTTTGTCGGGCTTGATAATTTTATCAGCCTTTTTGGTAATTCCGCCTTTCGGATGGCGCTGAAGAATACGGGAATCTTCTCTCTGGCGGCGGTGCCCCTTGTGGTGGTGCTGTCTTTGGCGCTGGCTGTGCTTCTTGACACCAACATTCCCATGAAAAGCACATTCCGAACCATCTTTCTTTCCCCCATGATCGTGCCTGCCGCTTCCATCATTCTGATATGGCAGGTGCTGTTCGACTACAACGGTGTGGTGAACGAGATCACGGCATTGTTCGGCGCGGCACCCGTGGAATGGCTGAAATCGGACAAGGGGTATATTGTGGTGGTGCTTTTGTTCCTGTGGAAGAACATCGGGTACAATATGATCATGTTCATGTCCGCCCTGTCTGCGGTGCCGAGGGACATTATGGAGGTGGCAATGCTTGACGGATGCAGCTCGGCGAAGCGTTTTTTCAAGATAAAGCTTCGCTATCTGTCCTCCACCATTTCCTATGTTACCATTATGTCTCTCATCAACTCCTTTAAGGTGTTCAGAGAGGTGTACCTTCTCACAGGCGATTACCCCTACGATTCCATGTACACATTGCAGCATTTCATGAACAACACCTTCAACAGCTTTAATTATCAGAAGCTGTCAAGTGCCGCCGTGGTTCTTGCCCTTATTATGATAATCATTATCGGCATATTGCTGTTTATCGACAACAGAGCAGGGAGGGATCTTGAAGAATGACGGCTGAAAGCATGAGAAAATATCCCTCCGATATCAAACTGAATATACCTGCGCACAAGAGAAAGAAACCCCGGGCGAGCCGCGTTATCTTTATCATCCTCGCCATGGCTATCCTTCTCACATTTGCGTTTTTGTTTCTTTTCCCCACGGTGTTTACCTTCACCAACTCCTTTATGTCCCAGACGGAGATCAGCGCCAATTACGGCAAGATCTTCACGGGGCTGGGCGTGTCGGGTGGCGGCGGCAGAGTGTATATCGGGGACAAAGTGAACCTCCAGCTCATTCCCGACCGTGTAAGCTTTTCCCAGTATGCCACGGTCCTCTTCAAAAGCCCGGCATATCTTGAGAAATTCTGGAGTTCGGTGATCTATGTGGTGCCCATCGTGTTGTTTCAGCTCGCAGTAGCGGCAGGCGCGTCCTACTCCTTCGCAAGGGTACCCACAAAATTCAGGAGCATTGTGTTTTTCGCCTACATTATACTGATGCTCATGCCATATCAGGTTACACTGGTACCGAATTATCTGGTTTCCGATAAACTGGGGCTCCTTGACACCCGATGGGCAATTATCCTTCCCGGAATATTCTCCCCCTTCAGCGTGTTCATCCTCACGAAATTCATGCGGCGCATCCCGTCGGCAATGGTTGAGGCGGCACAGCTTGACGGAGCAAACGAGTGGGCACTGTTCACGAGGATATATCTTCCCCTCGCCCGACCCACTCTCTATTCCGTGGCGATCCTTGTCTTTATCGATTACTGGAATATGGTGGAACAGCCCTTGATCCTTCTGAAAAATGAGGCGCTGTATCCCCTTTCCGTGTTCCTCTCCCGAATCAACGAAGGGGACACAGGAATCGCCCTCGCCATCGCGGTAATCTACATGGTTCCCCCCGTACTGCTGTTCCTTTACAGCGAGGACTACCTCATCGACGGCATCGCATATTCAGCATCGGTGAAGGGATGACGGGAACTTTTAAATCTGAAACACGGATATAATAAACTCTATTAGCAAAGCAAATATACACTTCTTTCCCGGAGGTTCCAATGAGTACAAACAATCAAAACAGACGCGCGTGGATCAAGAACATCGCCATCATATTCCTTTCGGTACTTCTTGTCCTTACGCTGTTTTCCAATACCATTCTGAATCATTCACTTCCCGAGGTTTCTGCCCAGTATGTGAGCTATGACACCATCTCCTCCGCTATCAAGCTGACAGGTACGGTTAAAGCCAACGAAAGCCACAGCGTAATTTATGAGGACGATGCCTCAGCAGACGGGGATACCATCGGTCAGACGAGAAAAATCGTGTCTGTCTACGTCAAGGAAGGGGATATGGTTGAGATCGGCACCCCCATCCTGGCGCTGAAGGGAGGCCCCAGCACCGAGCTTGAGGCGGCGGAAAAGGAGCTTCGCGAAAAAGAAGACGCTTACAATCTGGCGCTCCTTAACGATAAGGTCACATCCATCGGCAGCGGCGAAAGTGTGACGGCGGCGGAACAGAGACTTTCCGACCTCAGGGAAGAGCTTGCCGACCTTAATGAGACCTACCAAATGCTGAAAACGGCGGCAGGTGTGGGCTCTGCGGGCACGGATAACCTTGACGAACAGGTTAAGGCGTATGCCAAGCGGAAGGCGGAGCTTTCGGAGAAAAAGTCTGAGTTGGATGCGAAGATCTCTGAATTCAAGGGCAAGTATGAGGGAATCATGGCTGAGCTCGGCGACGATTTCAGCGATGCCTCCATTGATTACCGCCTGACCGTTGCAAATGAAGAATACACCGCCATTGAGCAGACATACAACTCCTTGAAGGCAGAGGTTGAAGCGGCTGAGAAGCTGGCAGAGGACTTGAAGGACTCCACGGCGGATGTGTCTGAGATCGTGGCGATTTGCGAAAGCATCCTTTCCCTTGAGGAGCAGATCAACGGGAAAAACAAGACCATCGAGCGCGCAAGGGAGAACTATATTGACGAACTGAAGCTCGCTGCCGCTGTTATCTCGGGTTCCGCCGAGGATGAGACCGTGGCAACAGGGTTTCCGGACGCAGCAGATTCTGCAAAGGGCTACGGCAGTGAACCCGGTTCCGCAAAGGTTGAGGGGTTCGAGTTCCTTGCCACCGCGGATTTCGCGGAGATTGAGGATATCATCCGCCGCAATCCTTACAGCGAGTGGGATGATACCGAGGATGATCTGAGAACAACACTTGCAGGGATGCTTGCCGATGGAAACGACGGGAAAATCGAAGAATACATAGATTCCATCCGCGATTCCGCAAAGAATTACCGCAGAAGCATGGAGGACTACGGAGAGGAGCTTTACGACCTTCGCGAACAGCAGAGCGAGGAATACGGAAAGCTCGCCGTTCTCGGTGTAAACCTCTATACCATCGATGCCGTTACGGAATTTGCGCTGAACAGGGGCAGTCAGGCGGCGGACAAGGAGCTTTCGGTATTGCAGAAGGAGCTTGAGGAGATAACAACAGAGTATGAGACTGCCAAAAAGAAGGCCGAAAATTTGGCAAAGGCGGTTGAGTATGAGAAGAAGACAGCGGAGTTTAAGGCGGAAGCGGAAACGTTGCAGACAGAGCTTGAATCCGTTTCGGAGATTCTCGCCCCCCTTGAAGGAGAGGGGAATGCGGATTTTGATGCCTTCCTCAAGAAGATAACAGATAAGGAGCGCGAAATTGCATCCGCTGAGATCGAACTGCAGAAGGCGCAGGCGTCGGGCGAGCTTTCCTCGGCAACAACACAGCAGGAGAGAGAGGCTCAGCTCCGCGAGATAGGTGAACTGAAGAAAAAGATCGAGGCATATAAAAACGCCCCCGAGACCACCGATGTGACAGCACCCATTGCGGGACGGATCGTGGAGATCAACCGGGTTCCCGGAAACACCGTCACAAGCGGAGATACCGTGGCGAGGATCGAGGTGGCGGAGAAGGGCTATGTCTGCGAGATCTCCGTTCCCTCCGAGGAAGCGCGGAAGATCAGAGTGGGCGCGGAATGCAGTGTTACGAACTCCTGGTGGTCCAATCTTGAAGCATCGGTGACTCAGGTGAGAAGCGATCCCCAGAGTCAGGGAAAAAACCGCATCGTGGTAATCGAGGTGAAGGGCGAGGTCAACGAAGGGCAGTCATTGAACTTTACCATCGGCGACAGAAGCCAGTCCTACAACTCCGTCCTGCCGAACAGCGCCATAAGAGAGGACTCCGAAGGCAAATTCGTCCTTGTTGTAGAGTCGAAAAACACTCCCCTCGGTGTTCGCTATACTGCTGTGCGTTATCAGATTGAGATTATGGCATCCGATGACACCAAATCTGCTGTGACGGGGCTCATGGGAAGTGAATTCGTTATCACCAACGCATCGTTGCCCATAACAGACGGTCAGCAGGTCCGTCTTGCCGATAAATAATGGCAGGTGACGGCTGTGAACAGTAAAGTAAACAAAAAAATTCTCCGTTTGTCGGGGGTGATCGCTCTTGTTTTTGCAGGATGCGCTCTTGTTGTGGGACTCCTTGAGTGGATCGTATGGGGAATTGCCTCGGATATCGATTTTATCAAGGCAGGAGAGCGTTGGTCTGCATCGGGTGAGCCTTATGCGGTCATTTCCCTTTATACGGAGGAGGGCTCCGCTTTGTCGGCAGCTCAGATCGAGCAATACGCTCGCTCCGTTGACGATGGACTGGCTTCCGCATCCGTTGATACAAGCGGAGATGGCAGAGTATGGACATACGCGTGGTCCGCGGAAAAAGTATTGAATGCGAAGGGACCCCGTACAAACAAAAACGCGGCGGTCACGGTCTGCGGCGGCGATTTCTTCGTGTTCCATCCCCTCAAATTTATCCACGGAAACGGATTCCTCAACGACCCCTCAAACCCCATGGGAGTGGTGCTTGACGAAAGGCTGGCGTGGGAGATATTCGGTGCCGTTGATGTGGTGGGCATGGAGATGTCGGTGGGCGAGCTGCCCCTTGTGGTGGTAGGCATCGTTTCCGCCGAGAGGGACAGCCACGCTTACGAGTACACCTACGGGGAGATTCCCCGAATGTATATGTCCTACAATGCATACGATAAAATCAACGGCGAAGCGGCGGACATTACGGCATACGAAGTGACTCTTCCCAATCCCGTTAAGGGGTTCGCCATGAATATATTTGAAACTGCCGTTTCGGTCAATGAGGACACCACATCCCTTGCCGAATCCACAGAACGGTTCAGCCTGACCAACCGTCTGGCGAATATGAAGTCCCTCCGCTACTCCTTTGTGAGGGGAGATAAGATCGAATATCCCTATTGGGAGAACGAGGCGCGCATGACGGATCATACCTGCGCTGTTATTATGATCTTCGAGGTCATTACAGCCTCCGTCGGCATTGCGGCTTTCTTCCTCTCCTTCACCCTTTTCTTCTCAAGCGGTTTTTCCTTTGTGACAGAGGCAAAACGGCTTGTGACAAGGCTGACGGCGGTAATGGCAGAGAAAGGGGCTGCAAAATCAAATCGTTTGAAACCAAATCAATGAAAAACCATTTTCAAAAAACATTTCCATATAAACTAACGAAAGAAAGAGGTATCGGCTATGACAAAAAAGAGAATTGTGTCCGCAGCTCTTGCGGGAATGATGGTGTTGTCCTCTCTGTCCATTCTCTCCTCCTGTGACGGGAAGGACGACGGGCCCACAAAAACAAAGCGCACCAATGTGTATAAGGGAACCGAGGTTCCTCTCCCCGACGGGATCAACTATATTGACAACCTGCTGGTAGGAGGCGATAAGATTTATCTTTTCTACTCCAAGGAGGTGGAGCGTCCGTGGGATCCCGAGCTGGACGGAGAGGTGGTTGAGGAAGGGGTTCTCCCCGACATAGCAGTGCCTTACGGTGCGGCAGCGGCGGCAACGTCTTCTCTGGCTGTGATGCTCCCCGTGACTGAGGCGGCAGAGGAAGAGGCGGCGGTTGAGGAGAACATTGCCGAGGACGACATTGCGGTAGAGGAGCCTGTCGTTGAGGAGCCTGTCAATGAAGTGTATTACGATTACATATCCTGTCTCTGTACCATGAATCCCGACGGCACCGATATGAGAGAGTATGAACTCGAGATAAATGGAAATTCCTATATCAGCTCTATGTGCGTTGACCCCACAGGCACCCTCTGGATCATGGAACAGGAGTGGTGGAGCAATGAGGACTACACAGAATCGGGCACTTTTTACAGCGTCTATCCCTTTGACCTTGAAACAGGGACTGCGGCGTATAACCTTGATCTGAATATTATGATCGAGGAATCCGGTCTTGTGGAAGAAGGCGGATATTACTATGTGAACCGTTTCTATGTGGACGGGAACGGAAAACTCCACTTCTCTCTTGAAAACGGAATTATCACCTGCGATGCAAAAACAGGTGAGGTCACAGGAAAGTGTGCCATCGAAGACGGCTGGATGTCGGGCATGATGATCTCAGGGGACCGTGTGTATGTGAGTGTGTATGAAAACAACAGCAGCGCATATGCCGTTTACAGCTATGACCCCACGGCAAGCGAACTTCAGAAGGTAGAGTCTGCTGTCCTTTCCGAAGTGATGGCAAATATGTACAATACCGACGGCGTATATCCCGAAGGAAAGATTTATCTGAGGGATGCATCGGGCATCAAAGTATACGATTTTGCCACCGATACCGCCGCAGAACTGCTCAACTATATCAACTGCGATATCGATTCGTCCAACATGAACAGCGTGTGCTACACAGCGGACGGGCGCGTTGTTTCCTCCTACACCGACTGGAATGAGGGGGAAGGAAAGTCCTACTGCATTGTGTATGAGCGCATTCCCGATGAGGAAATGGCGGAGGAGGTCATCATCACCATCGCCGCTACTTACAATGACTACAACCTGAGAAGGGCTGTCATCCGCTTCAATAAGAGAAATACGGGTGTGCGTATCGCCATCAATTCTTATGACTCCTATAACAATCAGGAAAACGAGTGGACGGGTGCGGTGACGCAGCTTAATGCGGATCTGGTTTCGGGAAAGGTGCCCGATATCCTTATGATCGACAGCGAGCTGCCTGCCGAGTCCTATTTCCGTCAGAATATGTTCGCTGACCTGAACAAATATATCGACGGAGAAAACGGACTTGACAGAGCAACACTTCTTGATAATATTCTCCGCGCATCGGAGCAGAACGGCAAGCTTTACTCCATTATTCCTTCCTTCTATCTGTATACCCTGGCGGCAAAGCCCGAATATGTGGGTACGGAGCCCGGCTGGACTCTTGAGGAGATGATGAATACCATCAACACCATGCCCGAGGGAATGAATGCATTTTTTGAGTACTCCAGAGATCAGGTTATGGAAAATATGCTTCGCTATTCCATGGATTCCTTCATCAACTGGGAGACCGGGGAGACATATTTCGACACCGAGGGCTTCATTGACTTTATCGAATACTTAAAGACCCTGCCCGAGAAGGGGTACTGGGAGGCGTATTACGAGAACACTCAGGAATACGATCCTCAAATTGAGATGCAGATGCAGGAGGATTTCGACCTTCGCTTCTACAAGGATATAGCGCTCTTCTCCATGCAGTACATCAGCAACTTCAACGGCTTTACCAATGCTGTGCGCAGTTTCGCAACAGATGATGTTACGCTTATCGGCTATCCCACAAGAGAAGAGGGCAGCAACGGCGCCACCATCATCCCCGAAATGGAACTCGCTGTCTGCTCCGCTTCCGACTGCAAGGATGAGGCGTGGGCATTCCTGAAGTGGCTTCTCACAGACGAAGAATATCTTGACAATCTGTATTCCTTTACTCTGAACAAGGAAAAACTGGAGGAGCTTCGCGCACAGGCGGAAGAGGAAAATGAGTATTACTGGGAGATGACCGAGGACGATTATGCATGGTATTACGACAACTACTCCGAGGAATATGTGACCTATCTGAAGAACAGCCAGCGTAAGTATACTCCCGAGGACGGCGCGCGCGTTATGGAGCTTCTGGGCGGTCTCACACGAATCGCGAGAACCGACAGCAAGGTGACGGACATCATCACGGAGGAGCTCTCCGGCTTCTTCGGTGGCACAAAAACCGCCGAACAGACCGCGGATGTCATCAATAACAGAGTGAGAACCTACGTTTCCGAGAATTCGTGAGTTCGGGGGATTCACTCCCCACAAAAACTTTTATAATAAATAAAATGCGGTGCAGATTTGCAAGTTAAATCTGCACCGTACTTTTATCTGTTTGATTTTTTTGGAAGAGGGTATAAAATTACTTAACCAGCTTTACGCGGAACATTCTGCAGCCGTGAGCTTCCACATCGGCGTTGAAGTGGATCTTACGGAGTCCCGTGGGCTCACCTGTGAAGATGTCGTAGCCTTCAAAGCCCCATCCGGTAGATGCGCTGATGCCAAGGTCATAGAGTTCAAGCTCGGAGCGACATTCGCCGTCGGAGAAGTTGAAGAAGGCGATGATGTATTCGCCGTTTGAAAGGTGCTTGAAGAATGCGGGTCTCATGCGCCACAGGTCTGTGTTGTGCTGATCGGGCAGCTTCATGGGGGGACGGGCCTCGGGGTCCTGGTTGATGGAAATAAGCTCCTTGTTCTTCATGAGATTGAGGTTGTAATCGTCGATGTTGTTCAGGTTACAGCCGATCATAAGAGGAGACTGGAACAGACACCAGAGGGCGAAGTGGGTGGTGTATTCCACATCGGTGCATCCGCCGTTGCCCACATTGCCCTTGCCGCGCATACCGCAGATGAGCATATCGATGTCGTTGTAGCAGAAGGGGCCGGAGTAGGCGAGCTTGTCCACCTGGCTCATGGCAATTTCCTTGTAGCGGATGAAGTTGTCGTTGATGTCGTGGGTGGAGCGATACATATGTGCCCCTGCGGAACGGATCCACTTTTCTACCTCGTCATTGCCCCAGTTGCAGGCGGAGAACAGAATCTCCCGTCCTGTGGCCTTCAGCGCCATTGCCATTCTGTTGTAGAGGATGGGGCCGTTTGCCAGCTTGGGCTTGAAGCAGAAGTCGTACTTCAGGAAGTCCACACCCCAGTCGGCGAAGGTCTGTGCGTCGATAAATTCAAAATCGAAGCTTCCGGGGTATCCGTCGCAGGTTTTGGAGCCCGCGCAGGAGTACATACCGAACTTCAGACCCTTTGAATGGATATAGTCGGAGAGGGCTTTCATGCCGGAGGGGAATTTTTCGGGGTCAGCCACCAGTCTGCCGTTTTCGTCGCGTTCTTTGAGGGACCAGCAGTCGTCGATGACAACGTATTCGTAGCCGGCATCCTTGAGACCGAGATCAACGATGCGGTCTGCCATGTCGCGGAGGAGTTTTTCGTCAATGTCTCTGCCAAAAGTGTTCCAAGAGTTCCAACCCATAGGGGGAGTTTGTGCAAGCATGGTGTTATCTCCTTTGTTCGAGTTACTTTTTATTTGTCAGCTTCACGCGGAAGATCTTGCAGTCCCGCGGTTTAATGTTTGTTTTGATATATTCATTTGTGAACAGCATCTTCTCTCCCGTGAAGATCTCATATCCCTCAAAGCCGAAGCCGGCTGTTACGGGGAGACCCAGATCGTAGAGATTCTTCATGGAGCAGCCATCGCTTTGTTCCACGGGGTCGCTGTCCGAAAGATTGAAAAGGGCAAAGAGGTATTCGTTATCGGCAAGATGCTTGAAGAACACAGGCATATCGTTCAGTCGGAGTCGTATGGGCGGACGGCATTCGGGATCGCGGTCGATGGAAATAAGCTCGCGGTTTGTGAGCAGGGACAGGGTATAGTCGTCCATATTTCTTACATCGCAGCCGATCATGAGAGGGGATTGGAAGAGACACCACAGAGCAAAATGAATTTTGTATTCCGAGTCGGTGCATCCGCCCATGCCCACATTGCCCTTGCCGTACATACCGCAGATGAGCATATCAAGGTCATCATAGCATCCGGGGGCGGAATATGCCGGTGCGGATGATGTGCGGCCGTCTTTTGCGAATTTGTTCCAAAGCAGATCGGTGAAACGCTCAAAATTGTCGAGGATGTCGGGGGTGGAGCGATACATATGGGTGCCGGTAGAGCGAATCCACTTGTGAACCTCGTCGCTTCCCCAGTTGCAGGCGGAGAACAGGATCTCCCGTCCGGTAGCCTTCAGTGC
>SVSU01000026.1 GCA_015064135.1 Oscillospiraceae bacterium | reverse complement strand
AGCTTTTCCGCCGCCTTGTCCCAGTCTGCGGTGTTCGTGGAATTCAGATCCAGACCGAGGAGGAATTGTGCAATGGCGAAGGAGTCACGGGGATTATTGAAGGTGAGGATGTTGTCGGTGTAGCGTTCATCCCACATTGCATTCCAGCTCGTGACGGGGTCTTCCACCATGGTGGTGTTGTAGATAAGTCCTACCATACCCACATTGTAAGGAACGCTGTATTCGTTTGTCTCATCGAAGAACTGATTCTTGTACTGTTCGTCCACATACTTGTAGTTGTCGATCTTTGAAAGATCAAGCTTGCGGAGCATATTCTCATTGATGAGGCGTTCGATCATGTAGTCGGAGGGGATGATGATATCATAGGCAACCGCACCCGACTTCAGTTTTGCATACATAGACTCGTTTGAGTCGTAGTTCATGTAGTTGACCTTGATGCCCGTCAGTGTCTCAAATGCGGCATTGACATCGAGGCTGCCCTCACTGCCGTCGGAGATGTATTCACCCCAGTTGAACACGTTGAGGGTGGTGCCCGCATAGTCCATGGAGTAGGTGCCGACGGGGTTTTCAATGCTTGTAACTCTGCCGCCGCAGGAGGTAAGGGTGAGTGCGGAAGCTGCCATAATGCCTGCAAGAGAAAGGGAAATGATTTTTTTCATTGATATCTCCTTGATAGTTCAGAAAAATAATATAAGGTCTGCCTTAGTTTTTCTTCGCCGCATCTTTTTTCATCTGTTTTATCTGAGCGATGTTGATGATGAGCAGGAGTACGAGGACGGTTACGAAGATAAGGCTGGAAATAGCGTACATATCCGGCTTTACGGTCTTTTTGGTCATGGAGAATATCTTGAGGGGCAGGGTCTGGAAGTCCGAGCCTGTTGTGTAGTAACTGATGACGAAATCGTCAAGGGACAGGGTGAAGGACATAAGAAAGCCCGACATGATACCCGGCATGATAGAGGGGAGTACGATATTGAAGAACGCCCTGAGGGGTGTGCTGCCCAGATCCTGTGCCGCCTCGGAAAGATGAGGGTCGGTCTGGTTCAGCTTGGGAAGCACATTGAGAATAACATAGGGCAGGTTGAATGTTATGTGTGCGATGAGAAGTGTGCCGAAGCTGAGGGAGTTGGTGGCACCGATGAGCCGTCCGATGAACACGAACAGGAGCATGAGGGACACACCCGTTACGATATCCGGGTTCATCATGGGGATATTGGTGACAAGATTCACCGTGCCGCGCCATGCTTTATTGCGGATGTAGTAGATGTACACCGCCGCCATTGTGCCGAGAACGGTTGCGATCACAGCGGATGCAACGGCGAGGATAAGGGTGTTCTTCAAGGCTTCCATGGAGGAGCCGGAGGAGAAGAGCTCATTGTACCACTTCAGGGAAAATCCCGTGAAGTTCGCCGTGCTTTTGGATTCGTTGAAGGAGAAGAGCACCATCACGAGAAGGGGCGCGTAGAGAATGGTGTAGATGATGCCGATAAAGAGGTTGCCTGCGAATTTTTTCATGAGCGCACCTCCTTATACAATCAAACTGCCGTCGTTGTCGGAGAACCGATTCATGACAGCCAGGCTGATGAGAATCATAACCATAAGAACGAGAGATAGAGCCGCACCTAAGTTATAGTTGTACGCGGTCTGCATCTGGCGCTCGATAACGTCACCGATGAGCATGATCTTGCCGCCGCCCAGCTTCTGGGAAATATAGAAGGTGCTGACGGAGGGAACAAAGACCATGGTGATGCCCGAGACAACACCGGGCAGGCTGAGGGGCAGGATCACACGGCGCAGCTTGGAGAAGGCGTTTGAGCCCAGATCCTCCGCGGCTTCAAGCACACTCCGGTCTATCTTCGCCATAACGGTGTAGATGGGCAGGATCATGTAGGGAATGTAGTTGTATACCATGCCGAAGATAACAGCACCCGGAGTGCCGATCATCTTCAGAGGCTCAATGCCGAACATTCCGAGGAAATTGTTGATGATACCGTTTCGCTCAAGGATGTTCATCCAGGAGTAGGTGCGGATGAGAAGATTCATCCACATGGGGAGCATGACCAGCATCATCATGATTTTTTGTACATATTCGTTCTTTTTGCTCATAACATAAGCAAAAGGATAGGATATAACAAGGGAAA
Source organism: Oscillospiraceae bacterium (assembly GCA_015064135.1). Classification (GTDB taxonomy): domain Bacteria; phylum Bacillota; class Clostridia; order Oscillospirales; family CAG-272; genus UMGS1696. The sequence goes on along the minus strand of SVSU01000026.1, from coordinate 18,852 downwards.
CAAGTGTAGCTATGAGGGAGTATAAGATGGAGATTCCGAAGGTCTCCTTATAGTCCACAAGCTGTGTTATATTGCTCCAGGTGAAATTTCCGTCCGCATCGGTGAAGGAGTAATACACCACGATGAGCAGAGGTACGATGATGAAGATGGCAGCCCAGAGGATGTAGGGCGCACCGAGGAGCTTTTTTGAAAGGGAACGTTTTTTCAATCCTGCCGCCCCCCTTACTCGTCGTCTTCGTCGTCAATGACGTTCAGCTCATCAAGCTCGTCGCTGTACGAACTGTAGTCGCCGTACATACCGGAGTATTTGGACTTTTTCATAACATGGATGGCGTCGGGCTCAATGAACAGACCCACATTTTCGCCTTCCTTGTGCTCGTCCGTGGTCTGGATCATCCACTTGAAGCCGCCGATGTCAACGATGATCTCAAAGTGAACGCCGCGGAATGTGACGGAGGTGACCGTACCGCGGAGCATACCGGATTCTTCCGATACGATATCCACGTCCTCGGGGCGGATGACGATATCCACATCCTCATTTTTGTCAAAGCCCGTGTCAAGGCACTTGAACTGTTTTCCGGCAAAGCAGGCCACATAATCTTCTTTCATGACGCCGTCGAGAATGTTGGATTCACCGATGAAATCGGCAACAAAGGCATTCTGCGGCTCGTTGTAGATGTCAATCGGTGTGCCGATCTGCTGTACCTTGCCCTCGTTCATGACCACGACGGTATCGGACATGGAGAGCGCTTCCTCCTGGTCGTGGGTGACAAAGATGAAGGTGATGCCGAGCTGCTTCTGAATGTTTTTCAGCTCGTTCTGCATATCCTTTCTGAGCTTCAGGTCAAGGGCGGCGAGGGGCTCGTCAAGAAGGAGCACTTTCGGCTTCAGGATAACGGCGCGGGCAATGGCAACACGCTGCTGCTGACCGCCCGAGAGCTTCGCTACGCTTCGCTTTTCAAATCCCTCAAGATTCACAAGCTTCAGCATTTCCGCGACCCTTGTTTTTATCTCAGCCTCGGGCACCTTTCTTACACGGAGACCGTAGGCGATGTTGTCGTAAACATTGTAGTGCGGAAACAGGGCATAACGCTGAAAAATGGTGTTAACCTCTCTCTTGTAGGGAGGCACACCACTCATATTTTTGGAATCGAAAAACACCTCTCCCTCGTCCGGTTCCAAAAATCCCGCGATGATACGCAGTGTGGTGGTTTTTCCGCAGCCGGAAGAACCGAGAAGCGTAACAAATTCCCCGTCACCGATGGACAGGCTCATGTCGTCAAGGATTTTTTCCCCGTCAAAGGCGACGGTGATATTTTTCAATTCAATGATATTCTTTTTTTCCATTTTTTGCATCCCCCTTTGCGGCAAAAGACCGCGTATAGCCGTATTACAGCTCTGCGCGAACCCACGTCATGACTAATCACAGCCCCCGCAAAGAGTGTGTTACAAAACAGTACGGAGCCCTTGCCACAGGGAGTCTTACCGTTTGCAGCTGCGATTTCTTGAGCAGAAGAATATTCAGCCCCGGTTATTTGAGGAAAGCCCTCTCAAACTGCCATGAGTGAACATCAATATTCAGTTGAGCACGCGCTTTATCTTTCATGGGGGATCACTGACAGAATCGCTCCGTGAATCTTATTACGCGCGCCTGATGTTTTTGGAATCCGTCAACCTTTGCGTCGATCGGATGTGTCAGCACAGATGCAAAAATCGTGCAATAATAATCATACAATTTTTTCGCATATTTGTCAATATCATAAGCGAAAATCATGGGGAAAAACAGAGATTTTTTTGTTTTTCTCCCGTTTTGACAGGAAACTGTGGTATTTATGTGCGAGGCTTATGCAGTATTTCATGCGGGAAAACCGCAGTTTACTCTTTTTCGGCAGGGTGGGGCATTTCCCCGGGTTCTCCTTCACGGATGTGTTTCACATACCAGTATATGTCCAGCCATCTGCCGAATTTATAGCCCGTGTGGGAAAGCTTTGCCTCCTGTATGTATCCGCATTTTTCGTGGAAGGCGCGGCTGCGGTCGTTTTCTCCCGTGACGATGGCATAGAGATTACAGATGCCCATTTTGAAAAGCTCCTTCTCAAGGGCATTGTACAGCTTCGTGCCTATTTTCATTTTATGATAGCGGTCATCCACATAAACGGAGGTGTCCGCATCCCAGCTGTAAGCGGCGCGCTCAAACATACGGCTTCCGTAGGCATAGCCTACCACTTTGCCGTCAAGCTCTGCCACAAGCCAGGGATAAAAAGCGGTGATGCGGCGGAAACGCTCGGTAAACGCCTCGGTTGTTGGAACATCGTATTCAAAGGAATAGGTGGTGTTTTGAATATAGGGGGCATAGATTTCAAGGATCCTCGGAATATCCGATTCCCCGGCATGGCGGATGATAAGATCAGACATTGCAATCTCCCGACAAAAAATAAATTATCGTTATTTTATCATACTTCTGCCCTTTTTACAAGAATTGATTGTAAAATACGGGGAAAAATACAATAACAAGGGGGAAAATACTTGATTTTTTTTCTGTTTTGTATTACAATAAAAATGGAAAATAATGAAAAGCCCCGTGGGATGTGAAAAAACATACCAAAACGGACCTCAATTATTTAATAAATTATATTCGACAGGAGATTATTCCAATGGCACAGAAATTCACAAAGATCGCAGTTTTGACATCCGGCGGTGACGCACCCGGCATGAACGCGGCAGTACGCGCCGTTGCAAGAACAGCTATTGCTCACGGCGTTGAGGTAATGGGAAGCCTCGGCGGTTACCGCGGACTGATTTACGATGAAATGGTAAACCTGACATCCGGTGCTGTTTCCAACAAGATCCAGCTCTCCGGCACCTTCCTTTATTCCGACCGCTGCGTTGAGTTCAAGGAAGAAGCAGGTATGCAGAAGGCAATCGCCACTCTGAAGAAGCACGGCATCGAGGGCGTTGTTGCAATCGGCGGCGACGGCACATTCCGTGGGGCTACCGACCTTTCCCAGAGAGGCATTCCCACCATCGGCGTTCCCGGAACCATTGACAACGATATTACAGCAACCGACAACACCATCGGTTTCAGCACCGCTATGCAGACCGTTATCGAAAATGCAGACAGACTCCACGACACCTGCGAATCCCATGCTCGCTGCAACGTGATCGAGGTAATGGGACGCGGTGCCGGTGACATTGCGCTGAACACCGCTATTGCAACAGGTGCTGTGGGATGCGTTATTCCCGAGGTTCCCTTTGATGAGGACGCACTCATTCAGAAGATCGTAAGACTGAGAAAAGCAGGCAAGCGCGGCTTCCTCGTTATCGTTTCCGAGGGAGTTGGCAAGTACGGCGAGGTTCTGGCTGAGAAGATCAACAACTACACACTGGAGCTTTCCAAGTCTGAGGGCAACGACAGACTGTGGGTTGAAACCAAGTTCTGCCGTCTGGCACATACCGTTCGCGGCGGTTCTCCCGTTCTCGGAGACAGAGTGCTGGCGTCCAAGATGGGTGTTCGCGCGGTTGAAGAGCTGCTGGCGGGCAACTCCGACCTGATCATCGTTGAAAAGGCAGGCGAGATCACAACAGCCGGCATCGGCTATTCTCAGGTGCTCGACAGAATGTACAAGGACACCTTGAAGGAAGGTATGCTTGACAAGTACACCGCAGAGCAGATTGCCGATATGCAGAAGTACATCGAAGAAAAGAAGGCAGGCATCAAGAAGACATACGAGATGTTTGAGACTCTTGCAGGCTGAGTGTTTGACAGAATATAACTGACAATCATCCCCCACGGTATTCCGTATGCTTTGGGGGATGATGTTTTTCTTACAAGGTGTTTTTCAGATTCTGCTCCATTCTGCTTGACAGAAAAGCGGATCTGTGGTAAAATATATCAGATATATTTGAAACGATCACCACGGAGGATTGCCATGATAATTAAAGGTAAAGTTTATCAGAACGGTTCCTTTTATGAGAGTATCAATATTGATGATTCCCACTGTCCCGAGGGGGAAGTGCTTGATTTTTCCAATATGCTTGTTATTCCCGGACTTGTTGATGTTCATGTTCATCTTCGAGAACCGGGTTTTTCTTATAAAGAAACCATTGCCACGGGAACGGCGGCATCGGCTCGCGGCGGATTTACCACGGTCTGCTCCATGCCCAACCTTTCTCCCGTCCCCGATTCGCTTGAAAACCTCAAAGTCCAGCTTGACCTTATCGAAAAAACGGCAAAGATCAGCGTAAAGCCCTACGGTGCCATCACAAAAGGCGAAATGGGGAAGGAGCCGGCCGACCTTTCCGCCATGGCTCCCTATGTGGCGGCTTTCTCCGATGACGGGCGCGGCGTGCAGGATGACGGCATGATGACGGAAGCCATGACAGAGGCAAAACGCCTCGGCAAGATCATCGCCGCACACTGCGAGGTCAACTCACTCCTGAACGGAGGCTATATCCACGACGGCGAGTATGCGAGAGCCCACGGTCATCGCGGCATCTCATCCGAATCCGAGTGGCGGCAGATCGAGCGAGACATCAATCTTGCGGCAAAAACGGGTGTGAAGTACCATGTGTGCCACATTTCAACAAAGGAAAGCGTGGAGCTGATCCGTCAGGCGAAAAAGACGGGCGTGGACATTACCGCGGAGACGGGACCCCACTATCTTGTGTTCAATGACATGGATCTCATTGAGGACGCGCGCTTCAAGATGAACCCTCCCCTCAGAGGTGAGGCGGACAGGCTGGCGCTTATTGAGGGAATCACCGACGGAACCATCGATATGATCGCCACCGACCATGCTCCCCACAGTGCCGAGGAAAAGGGACGGGGGCTTGAGAAGAGCGCCATGGGTGTAGTGGGCATTGAGACCGCCCTCCCCGTGATGTACACTTATCTGGTGAAAACGGGTATCATTACCCTTGAAAAGCTGATCGAGCTCATGAGCATCAACCCACGGAAGCGGTTTGAACTTCCGGGCGGATTTGAAAACGGAGATTTTACAGTGGTCGATCTCGCGGAGGAGTTTACGGTGAACCCCGACGAATTCCTCTCCATGGGACGCGCCACTCCCTTTGAGGGGATGAGCCTCTGCGGCAGGGTGAAGGCAACGGTCTGCGGCGGAAAAATCGTGTATGACGAAAGGAATAACGGATAATGAAACAGGTAATGCTGAAGGTTTCGTCCAACAGGGCGCTGACGAAGGATGTGTATGAAATGGTGCTCTCGGGGGATATTGCGGATATAGGCCGCCCCGGGCAGTTTGTGAATATAAAGCTTGACGGTATGTACCTCCGCCGCCCCATCTCCGTCTGCGATTGGGACGGGAAGGCAGGCACCCTTACCATAATCTATAAGGTAGTGGGTAAGGGGACGGAGTATATGGCAAAGCTGGGTGAGGGCGCGGTGCTTGATGTGCTGACGGGGCTCGGCAACGGCTTCGATGTGACAAAAAGCGGCGCTTCTCCCGTGGTCATCGGCGGCGGCGTGGGCGTTCCCCCCATGTACGGTCTGGCAAAGCGCCTCATCGCCGAGGGCAAGAAGGTAACAGCCATCCTCGGCTTCAATACGGCGGCTGAAATTTTCTATGAGGAAGAATTCAAGGCGATCGGCTGTGAGACCATCGTGACGACGGTTGACGGCTCATACGGGACAAAAGGTTTTGTGACAGCAGCTCTCGCTAATATCGACAGCAGCTTCTTCTACACCTGCGGCCCCTCTCCCATGCTGAAGGCGGTGTACGATGCAAGCCGTACCGACGGTCAGCTCAGCTTTGAGGAGCGCATGGGCTGCGGCTTCGGTGCCTGCATGGGATGCTCCTGCAAGACAAAGTACGGCTCCATGAGAATCTGCAAGGATGGCCCCGTACTTGACAAGGAGGTTGTAATATGGTAAACACAAAGGTAACATTAAGCGGCATCACCCTTGATAACCCCGTAATCCCGGCAAGCGGAACATTCGGCTACGGCAAGGAGTTTGCCGAACTTTACGATATCAATATCCTCGGCTCCTTCTCCTTCAAGGGGACGACAAAGGAGCCCCGATTCGGCAACCCCACACCGAGAATTGCGGAGTGCTCCGTGGGAATGATAAATTCGGTGGGTTTGCAGAACCCGGGCATCGATCATGTTATGGAGCATGAGATTCCCGAGATGAAGAAGATTTTCAAAAAGCCCGTTATCGCCAACATCGGCGGTTTTTCCCTGGAGGAATACGCATACTGTGCACAGCGCATCTCGGAAGCGGACAATGTGGGCATCATTGAGGTAAATATCAGCTGTCCTAATGTCCACGGCGGCGGCATCGGCTTCGGTACGGATGCGGCACAGGCGGCGTCGGTGACAAAAGCGGTGCGCGCGGTAACGAAAAAGCCCGTTTACATGAAGCTGACTCCCAATGTTACCAATATCGTTGAGATCGCGAAGGCCTGCGAGGCAGAGGGTGCGGATGGCATCAGTCTCATCAATACCATGATGGGTATGCGCATTGATTTGAAGCGGAAAAAGCCCGTTATTGCAAACAAAATGGGCGGCTTCTCGGGTCCTGCCATCTTCCCCGTGGCGCTGAGAATGGTGTATCAGGTATACGAAGCGGTGAAGCTCCCCATCATCGGCATGGGCGGCGTTTCGTGTGCGGAGGATGTTATTGAGATGATGCTGGCAGGTGCCACGGGTGTGCAGATCGGTGCGGCAAATCTGGTTGACCCCTGGGCGGCAAGAGATATCGTTCTTGCACTGCCCGATGTTATGGAAAAGTACGGTATCAGCGATTTGGCAAGCATTATCGGTGCTGCACATTGAGTGGGAATAAACTAAAGTTGAAATTGTAAGCAAACCGCCCCACTCCCGAGAATTAGTTTAATAAAAAATTTTATATAAATGAGGTGTACAGCAATGGAAAAGAAGAGAGACGTTATCATTGCCTGCGACTTTTCGTCAAAGGCAGAGGTTATGGCATTCCTTGACAAGTTCGGTGAAACTCGCCCCTTTGTCAAAATCGGCATGGAGCTTTACTACGCGGAAGGTCCTGCCATCGTGAAGGAGATCAAGGAGAGAGGACACAAGATTTTCCTCGACCTGAAGCTTCACGATATCCCCAATACCGTAAAGAAGTCCATGGCAGTGCTGTCAAGACTGGATGTTGACATGACAAACCTCCATGCGGCAGGCACATCCGCCATGATGGAAGCGGCAATCGAAGGACTGACCAGACCCGACGGAACACGTCCCATGCTGATTGCGGTAACACAGCTGACCAGCACCAGCGAGGAGCGCATGAAGAAGGAACTGCTCATTGACGCACCCATTGACGAGGTCGTTATGAGCTATGCGGAGAACGCAAAGAAGGCAGGTCTTGACGGCGTTGTATGCTCACCTCTGGAGGCAGGAAAGGTGCACGCCAGATGCGGCGAGGGCTTTGTGACCGTTACTCCCGGTGTTCGTTTTGCTGATGGGGACATCGGAGACCAGTCCAGAGTTACCACCCCCGAAAAGGCGCGCGAGATCGGCTCCGACTATATCGTAGTGGGCAGACCCATCACAGCCGCTGACGACCCGAAGGCAGCATACGAGCGCTGCATGAAGGAGTTTGTCGGTCAGTAAACCACGAACGAGAGAACAGAAAAACAAAAATATCATAAATTACAGGAGAATATAATTATGTCAACCGAAAAGCTTATTGCAAAAGACCTTCTTTCCATCGGTGCGGTGTTTTTCCGTCCCGAGCAGCCCTTTACATGGGCAAGCGGCATCAAGAGCCCCGTTTACTGCGACAACAGACTGACCCTGACCGCCCCTGCCGTAAGACTGGATGTTGAAAACGGCCTGGCGGAGACCGTGAAGAAGTATTATCCCGACTGCGAGGTGCTCATGGGTACATCCACCGCAGGTATCGCCCATGCCGCAATCGTCGGACACCTTATGGGTCTGCCCATGGGCTATGTTCGCTCCGGTGCAAAGGACCACGGCAGAGGAAATCAGATCGAAGGCAAGCTTGAGAAGGGACAGAAGGTGGTCGTTATTGAGGACCTGATCTCCACGGGCGGAAGCGTTATCGAGGTGGTTGAGGTGCTGAGAGAAGCCGGTGCCGAGGTTCTCGGTGTGGCAAGCATCTTCACATACGGAATGCAGAAGGGTCTTGACAGACTGGCGGCGGCGAATGTAAAGAATGTCAGCCTGACAAACTTCGATGTGATCGCTGAGGTTGCGGCTGAAGAGGGCTACATCAAGGCTGAGGACATCGCCCGTCTTATCAAGTTCCGCAACAATCCCTCCGACGAAAGCTGGATCGAAGCGTAAACCCCTCACGGGGAAATCCCATAAAACAAGGCAGAGACGTATAAAACAGAGGAGTGATACACATGAGAAGTCTTATTGATATTCTTGAGCTGTCGGTCGGTGAGATCGATGCTCTCATGGGAACGGCGGACGATATTATCGCGAATCCCCAAAAATATTCCGAAAAGTGCAGGGGAAAGAAGCTGGCGACCCTGTTTTTCGAGCCCTCCACCAGAACAAGACTGAGCTTTGAGGCGGCAATGTACGAGCTCGGCGGCAACGTTCTCGGTTTCTCCGAGGCGCAGAGCAGCTCCGCATCAAAGGGCGAGAGCGTGGCGGACACGGCAAAGACCGTAAGCTGCTATGCGGATATCATCGCCATGCGTCATCCCAAAGAGGGAGCCCCCCTTGTGGCATCCATGAACGCATCCATCCCCGTTGTAAACGCGGGAGACGGCGGACACAACCACCCCACACAGACCCTTGCCGACCTGTTCACCATCAAGCGTGAGAAGGGCAGACTTAACAATCTGACCATCGGCTTCTGCGGAGACCTGATGTTCGGCCGCACCGTTCACTCCCTTATCGCGGCACTTTCCCGCTACGAGGGCATCAGGATTGTCCTTATTTCACCTGTTGAGCTGAAGTTGCCCGGATATGTAAAAAGCGGTATCCTTGACAAGAACAATATTGAATATGTGGAGACTACCGACCTTGAGTCCGTTATGCCCGAGCTTGATGTGCTCTATATGACAAGAGTTCAGCGCGAGCGTTTCTTCAGCGAAGAGGAATACCTCCGCCTGAAGGACAGCTATATTCTCAATGAGAGCAAGCTGACAAACGCAAAGAGCGACCTTGTTATCATGCATCCCCTGCCCAGAGTAAACGAGATCTCCGTGGGTATCGACAAAGACCCCCGTGCGTGCTACTTTAAGCAGGTGCTTTACGCAAAGTATATGAGAATGGCGCTGATCCTCATGCTCCTCAATATTCAGTGATAAGGGAAAGGAATGGTCTACATATGAATATAGATTCTATTATCAACGGCATCGTTCTTGACCACATTACCGCAGGCAAGAGCATGGAGATTTACAGACTTCTGGGTCTTGAGGAGCTGGATTGCTCCGTTGCCATTATCAAAAATGTGCACAGCAACAGAATGGGAAAGAAGGATATTATCAAGATCGACCAGGTGCTTGACATGGACCTGAACGTTCTCGGATATGTGGATCCCGATATAACGGTAAACATCATCAGAGACGGCAAGACCGTGGAGAAGAAGCACGTTGAGCTGCCCGAGAGAATAACAGGCGTTCTGAAGTGCAAGAATCCTCGCTGCATCACCACCACAGAGCAGGAGCTGCCTCAGATTTTCGAGCTCCGCGACAGAGAACACGGTATTTACCGCTGTCTCTACTGCGAGGCAAAGGCGAAATAAGAGAATAACATAAAATGAGTGCCGCATTTTGGGAGTTTTTTCCGTCCTGCGGCACTTTTTTAACTGTATTTGTTGTTTGGAGAATTATTTTCTCGCCTTACCAAGCCGTTCCAGCTTTCTGAACCACTTCCATGTGGAGAACATACGGTAACCGGAGGACACAAGAAGGACACCCACGGCAAGAGCGCCTGCGTAACCGATGATGTACATAACACGGGCGGCAAACGCATCGGGGTCATTATTCAGAAGGTGTACCGCGGTATAGTAGATGCTCGCTCCGGGTACCAGAGGGAGAAGGGATGTGGTGAGGTAGGAGGTGGCAGGGAATTTCCTGACTCTCGCCATGATCTCCGCATACAGAGAGACTACAGCGGCACCGGCAAAAGCGGCAATGTAGTCCCCAAGCCCAAGATCTACGCACAGCAGATATGTAAGCCAGCCGGGAACACCGCCGAGAGCACAGAAGCACATTCCGAAGGTTCGTGCGTTGTAAAGCAGACAGAAGCCTATGCTTGCAATAAATGCGGAGATGCACTGAGCAATGGCGGAATCGGGCATGGATGTGAGGCTGACCTCGGCAGTGCCGTAGATGGCGCGGCAGACAAGGAGTGCGCTTCCCGTACCTATTCCGATGGCGGCGGCGGAAATGCAGACCTGAACCAGACGGTTGATACCCGATTGTGTGTCACCGAAAATAATGTCACGCATGGTGTTGGTGATGCCCAGCCCCGGGACGAGAACCATGAGGGCACCGATACTTGCCGCATCCGCACGCTGAATGAGCCCGGTTATGGCGAAGGTTTGGGTGGTAAACGCAATAACGAAACCGCCCATGATGATCTGGAAAAAGTCGTTTGCATGAAGCCATGTCATGAACTGCAGGGAAAGACCGCAGGCGACACCGCTGATTCCGGCAAACAATGCCTCGGGGAGATTGGCGCCGAAGAAAACGGCAAATCCCGCGGAGGCAAGAAAATATCCGAGCAGGCTGATGAGAAGGGGATAGGTTCGGATCTTTTTATATTCATCCGACAGCATTTGCTGGGCTGTTTCAAGATCCGGCTTTTCGCGTTCGATCTTTCGGCAGATAGTGTTGCACCGTTCCACAGCATCAATATTTGTGCCGTGGTAACCGATTCTGCGAAGCCCCGTTATGACCTCACCGTTTTCATCACGGATGCTGACAATAAGGCTGTTTGGAACGGCAAAGGTTTCGCAGTCCACGTCGTATGCCTGCATGAGCCGATTGATGGATTCCTCCACCCGGTATGTCTCAGCACCGCTGACCTGGAGTCGGTATCCAAGTTCAAGGCCCATATCCAGAAGTTTTTTTAAGTCCATTGGCACCTCTGTTTTATATATTGTGATCTTATCCTATCTATTATATCCTTTTGCGGCAAACTTTGCAATATAAATATCACAAGAAATTTCCCCTCGAAGTATTATTTTTCCTGTGCATTTAAATTAACAGAAAATTCTTGTATTAGAGGATAATATATGATATAATAATAAAATAGGGAATTTGAATGAATATAAAACACAATGTATATAAAATTCAATGAAAGAATCAAAGGATATGAAGGATACTGCGCGGCTTGTTGCAAGGCTCAGTCATATAACGGGCTTTGGCATCTCCCTTGTTGCCCCCATTTTTCTCCTTGTTTTTGCCGCAATGTGGCTGAGGGAGAAATACGGCGTCGGTGACTGGGTGATGGCGGCGGCGATCGTCTGTGGATTTATCAGCGCAGGATTTACTTTTTACCATTTTGTGAGCGATGAGATCAAACGCGCACACCGAGAAGGGGAGGAATACCTCAGGCGGCAGGAGGAGCGCGCGAAAAACGGAGGTGGAGACCATGAAACTTGATCCGGTTGTGAAGAAAGAGAACCTCTATATGCTCCTCGGAAGTGCTGTCTGTACCATCATCGTCCAACTTGTATTTTGGACTGTGGGACGGTATGATATGACGGTTCTTTGGGGCGGTCTCTGGGGTTTTTTCATTACTTCACTGAACTTTTTCATTATGAGCATTGCCCTGCAGAAAGCAATGGCGACGGGGGATGAGCAGCAGGCAAAAATGAAACTGCAGGCATCCTATACCGGTCGAATGCTTCTGCTTGTTGCGCTGATGGTTGTGGGAATCGTGGTTCCCTTCATGCATTGGGCGCCTGTTCTGATCTCCGTTTTCTTCCCCAGAGTGGTCATTACGGTAAGAGGCATCATATCCTCTGTCCGAAATCGCGGCAAGGAGGAAAGTACAGCATCTTCCCCCGTTTCTTATGATGATGAGGACGAGGAGGGGGAGGACGGCTTCGAGCGCATGGTGGGTCACTTCGGCAAAAGGGCGGCATCGGGCATTGAGGCGATGAACACGGGTGATGCAAATGACAGCCAAAGTGAGACCGAAAATGCGGCGGCAGACGATGATTTGTCCGACAAAGATAAATAAGAAAGAAAAGAGGCTTGAGCAGTGGATAATATCAGCATAACCGGTGCGAAGATCTTGTTTGAGATTCCTGTCTTCGGCGGTATTCCCATTACGGAAACTCAGGTGAATTCCTGGATCGTTATGGCGATTCTCACTCTTTTGTGCATCTTCCTTACGAGAAACCTCAGCGTGAAGCCTACAACAAAGCGGCAGATCGTTGCGGAATGGATCGTGGAAAAGGTGACGGGACTGGTGAAGGCAAACATGAGCGAGAAATTTTCTCACTATACGCCCTTTATTGCGGCGATCCTGGGGCTTTCCGCTATGTCGTCCCTTTTGTCTCTTCTCGGAATGTATCCTCCCACAGCGGATCTTAACACCGTGGCAGGGTGGGCGATCCTTGTGTTTGTGCTCATCACATACTACAAGATCAAAACAAGCGGATTCCTCGGGTATCTCAAAGGTTATACTCAGCCTATTCCGGTACTCACTCCCTTCAATATTCTCAGTGAATTCTCTACCCCCATTTCCATGGCATTCCGTCATTTCGGAAACGTGGTCTCGGGTGTGGTTATATCGACTATGCTGTATGCGGCGCTGGCATCGTTCTCGGTTGTGCTTTTCGGATGGCTGCCGGGGATCTTCGGACAGCTTGCGGAATGGTTTCCCATCCTTCAGATCGGTATTCCCGCAGTGTTCTCGATCTATTTCGATATATTCTCAAGCTGTATGCAGGCGTTTATCTTCTCCATGCTCACCATGCTCTATGTTTCGGGAGCAGCGGAGTCGGATTGACGGGCACAGCACAGCGTAATTCGGCAAACAAGCCATATGGCTTTATATAAAACAATAAAAAATTTTCTAAGAAATAAAGGAGACAAACAAAATGGAAATTGCAAAGGCTATTGTATTGGCAGGATGTGCTATCGGTGCGGGTCTCGCGCTTATTGCAGGTATCGGCCCCGGTATCGGTGAAGGTTATGCGGTAGGTAAGGCGTGTGAGGCTATCGGCCGTCAGCCCGAGTGCAAAGGCTCCGTAACATCTACCATGATTCTCGGATGCGCTATTGCGGAAACAACGGGTATCTACGGTTTCGTAACCGGTCTGCTTCTTATTCTTCTCGCTCCCAATCTGTTCCTCGGCAGACTGTAATCCTCCAAAGTCATCCGAAATGACTTGATTTTATCCATTGACACAAAGAAAGGATGGTTCCGGGGAATGGAAGCATTGGAATTGATATCCATCAACGCCTGGCATACCATAGCGGCAATCTGCAACCTGCTTATTTTGACGTGGGTGTTCAAGAGGTTCCTTTTCAAGCCCGTACAGAAGATCCTTGCCGAAAGACAGGCGCAGGTTGACTCCATGTACCGGGAGGCGGAGGATTCCAGAACTGCCGCCGAGCAGGACAGACGGGAGTATCACGAAAAGCTGGAAAATGCCGAGCGTGAGGTGGAGGATATCATCAAATCTGCCACACAGAGAGCAGAAAAAATGGGTGATGAGATCGTGGCAGAGGCAAACGCAAAAGCGGACGCAGCCATTCGCAAGGCGGATGCCGATATTGCTCAGAGCAAGAAAAAGGCTGTCAACGAGATCAAAAACGAGATCGCGGGCATATCTGTCAGCATAGCCGAAAAGGTTGTGGAACGCGAGATCAGCGAAAAGGATCATGAGGCAATCATCGAATCCTTTATCGAACAACTGTAAAAAAGGGGAAGAGCAATGAACGATGCTGCAAAAGAATACGGCGGCGCCCTGTTTGATTTGGCGAGGGAGGATGGACTGGACGGCGAGCTCCTCGGTGAGATTCGTGTGATCCGCGACCTCTTTTCCGAAAATCCCGGGTATGTAAGACTGCTCTCAAGCCCCAATATTCCGAAAGAGGAGAGGCTTCACTGCCTTGATGACCTTCTGTCGGGAAGGGCGCATCCCTATATTCTGAACTTTTTGAAGATGCTCACGGAACGGAATCATGCAAGAAGTGTGCTCGGCTGCTTTAATGAGTATGAAAGGCTGTATTACGAGACCCACGGCATCATTCGCGCCAAAGCGGAGAGTGCGGTGGAGCTGACCGATTCCCAAAAAGAGCGCCTGCGAGAGCGTATGGAAGCGATGACGGGCAAAAAGATCGAGCTCGAATGCACGGTTAATCAGACACTGATCGCAGGTGTCCGTTTGACCGTCAACAACAGGCTGTATGAGGGAAGCGTGAAGGCGAAACTGAAGGCGATCGGTGAAAGTCTTTCTTCCGTTACAATGTAACGTGACACTGTAAAATCCATATAACGATATATTATACAAGAGGGGGTACGACATGGAGCTTCGTCCCGAAGAAATCAGCAGTATAATCAAACAACAAATAAAAAACTACGAAAACAAGACCGATGAGGCGGAAATCGGCACGGTCATTATGGTGGGAGACGGTATAGCCAAGGCTTTCGGCCTCGAAAACTGCATGGCAAACGAACTTGTCACCTTTGAGGGCGGCGAGATCGGTATGGCGATGAATCTTGAGGAAAATACCGTTTCCATCGTTCTTCTGAGCGATTCCGCAAGCATCAGAGAGGGCTCGTCTGTGCGCAGAACGGGCAAGGTCGTGTCTGTTCCCTGCGGCGATGCCATGCTCGGCAGAATTGTGAACGCATTGGGTGAGCCTATTGACGGAAAGGGCCCCATTGCAGCATCGGCTAACCGTCCCATTGAGAAGGAGGCTCCCGGAATTATCAAGAGAAAGAGCGTTTCCGTGCCTCTCCAGACAGGTATCAAGGCCATCGACGCCATGATTCCCATCGGCAGAGGTCAGCGCGAGCTTATCATCGGTGACCGTCAGACATCAAAAAGTACGATTGCTGTGGACACCATTCTGAACCAGAAGGATTCCGGTGTGCTTTGCGTATACGTTGCCATCGGTCAGAAGAATTCCACCGTTGCCCAGATTGCGGAAACTCTCCGCGAGAGGGGGGCGGATGCCTATACCGTAATCGTTGCGGCAACCGCTTCCGAGGCGGCTCCGCTTCAGTATATCGCTCCTTATTCCGGATGCGCCATTGCGGAGTATTTCATGGAGAGGGGAAAGGACGTGCTCATCATTTACGATGACCTGTCCAAGCACGCGGTAGCCTACCGTGCTCTGTCCCTCCTTATCCGCAGACCTCCGGGAAGAGAAGCGTACCCCGGGGACGTTTTCTACCTCCATTCCAGACTTCTTGAGCGCGCGGCGAGAGTTGCGCCCGAATACGGCGGAGGCTCCATTACGGCACTGCCCATTATCGAGACCCAGGCAGGTGACGTTTCCGCATATATCCCCACCAATGTTATTTCAATCACCGACGGACAGATCTTCCTTGAGACGGAGCTGTTCCACGCAGGTGTCATTCCTCCCGTAAACCCGGGTATTTCCGTGTCCCGAGTAGGCGGTGCGGCGCAGATTCCTGCCATGAAGAAGGTTGCAGGCCGCTTGAAGCTGATCTACTCCCAGTACAGAGAGCTGCAGGCATTTGCCCAGTTCGGCTCCGATTTGGATGCGGATACAAAGGCCCGTCTGGCGCTGGGTGAGAGAATCGTTGAGATCCTGAAGCAGGACAAGACAGCCCCCGTTCCCGTAGAATACCAGGTTGCCATTATCTACGCTACCATCAACGGATATCTGAATAAGGTGGAAGTTGAGGACGTGAGACGGTACGAAAAGGAGCTGTACGAGTACCTGGGTATGCACAGCCATGAACTGATGCGCCGTATCAAGGAAACGGGCAAGCTGACCGATGAGGACACAAAGCTCCTTGCCGAGTCCATCGGAAAGTTCAGCGATGAGTTTGTGAAGAACAATTATATTACAAAAGAGGCATAACTGCATCGGAAGGGAGAAGGTATGCCCGCAAATATCAAAGCACTGAAGGCGAGAATCCGAAGTGTGGACTCCACCATGCATATTACCAAAGCCATGGAGCTGGTTGCATCGTCGAAGATCAAAAAGGCGACTGCAAGGATGGAGGAAAGCCGCTTTTACAGACGGGTGATGGAGGAAGCGTTTGCCGATCTTGCAAAGACGGACAGCCCCTATTCCAAAACCACCGATTCGGATGCTCCGCGGCTGTATATAGCCATAGCCGGAGACCGCGGACTTGCCGGAGGATATAACAATAACGTTTTCAAACAGGTGAAGGCAGCATACCGTGAGGGGGATATGGTTCTCCCCATAGGCAGACGTGCCGTTGAATACTTCCGACATCACGGCGCTGTCCTTTATTCCGAGGACTATACCTCAAGCGAAAAGCTCACATCGGCAGATTGCGCCGCCATCGGAAGGAGTGTGACCTCCGCTTTCGATGAGGGGACGATCGGCGCGGTGTATCTTGTTTACACTGAATTTGTGAATATGCTGACTCAGGAGGCGCGCACAAAACAGCTTCTGCCTCTCGTTCCCGACGAAGGTGAAGGGGAGGAGACACATACCGCAGGGACAGTGTATGAGCCCGATGCTGAAACGGTGCTCAATGCCCTCATTCCCGAATATGTGGGAGGAATCACTTACTGCCTTGCCGCAATGTCCTTTGCATCAGAGCTGGCAGCACGCCGACAGGCAATGGATACCGCGACAAAAAACGCCTCCGACATGATCGACGACCTGAACCTGCGCTACAACAGAGCACGCCAGGGCGCCATCACTCAGGAGATCACGGAAATCGTGGCAGGCGCGAGCGAGTAGGGATGCGCTTTTAATGTTTGGCCCCCCTCAAAACTTTTAAACTATTGAGGCATCCCGGTGCAGGTTGAATTGTCAGATATAAGATGTACTTTTATATATTTTCTTTAAAAAAGTTTTTGGAGATGGGGTTTGGGGAGAAAACTTTTTTCAAAAAGTTTGTCCCCATGAATAAAAATGATTTGGAGTATATTATGGCAGATGTTAGACATATAGGAAAGGTTGCTCAGGTTGTGGGGCCGGTCATTGACGTGCGCTTTGCAGACGGTGAGCTTCCCGAGCTGCTCTCCGCCATTGAGATTGAGTGGGGGGACAGAAAGCTGACGGCAGAGGTGGCACAGCACATCGGTGACAATGTGGTACGCTGCATTGCCATGAGCAGCACGGACGGTCTTGTTCGCGGAATTGACGCTGTTGACACGGGTCGCGGAATAAGTGTACCCGTTGGTGAGGAGACTCTCGGCAGAATTTTCAATGTTCTCGGCGAGCCTGTGGACGAAAAGCCCGCACCCGAGAAGGCAGAGAGATGGGAGATCCATCGTCCGGCGCCTTCCTATGAGGAGCAGAGCACATCCACGGAGATCCTTGAGACGGGTATTAAGGTCGTTGACCTGATCTGCCCTTATGCGAAAGGCGGTAAGATCGGTCTTTTCGGCGGTGCGGGTGTCGGCAAAACCGTCCTTATTATGGAGCTTATCAACAATGTAGCGAAGGAACACGGCGGCATATCCGTATTTACGGGAGTTGGTGAGCGAACCCGTGAGGGCAACGACCTGTACAACGAAATGGCGGAGTCGGGCGTTCTCTCAAAGACCGCGCTGGTGTACGGTCAGATGAACGAGCCCCCGGGAGCAAGAATGAGAGTGGGACTGTCGGGCCTTACCATGGCGGAGTATTTCCGTGACAGAGAGGGGCAGGACGTGCTTCTCTTTATCGACAATATTTTCCGATTCACACAGGCAGGAAGCGAAGTTTCGGCTCTTCTCGGCCGTATGCCTTCCGCCGTTGGATACCAGCCCACACTGGCAACGGAAATGGGTGTGCTTCAGGAGAGAATCACCTCCACCAAGCGCGGTTCCATCACCTCCATTCAGGCGGTTTATGTGCCGGCGGACGACCTGACCGACCCTGCTCCTGCTACTACCTTCTCCCACCTTGATGCAACAACGGTTCTGAGCCGCGGCATAGCATCCCAGGGTATCTATCCTGCCGTTGACCCCCTTGACTCCACCAGCCGTATTCTCTCTCCCGAGATCGTGGGCGAGGAGCACTACCGCGTGGCAAAGCGCGTGCAGGAGATTCTGCAGAGATATAACGAACTGCAGGATATTATCGCCATCATGGGTATTGACGAGCTGTCCGAGGAAGATAAGCTCATCGTATCAAGAGCGAGAAAGGTTCAGCGCTTCCTGTCCCAGTCCTTCAGCGTTGCGGAGCAGTTCACGGGAATTCCCGGAAAGTACGTTCCCTTGAAGGAAACCATCCGCGGCTTCCGTGAGATCATCGAAGGAAAGCACGATGACCTGCCCGAGTCTGCGTTCCTCTTTGTGGGAACCATCGACGAGGCAGTGGAAAAAGCGCGTCAGTCTGAGATCGTATAACGAAAGGGGAATGTCAGCGTGAAAACCTTTCATTTACAGATCGCAGCCCCCGACGGAATGCGGTATGACGGGGAAGCGGTGCAGATCTCGGTTCGCGGCATCGACGGAGAGCTTGCTGTTCTTTCCGGGCACATCCCTTTTGTGACGGCACTGAAGTCGGGAGAGTGCAGAGTGTACACGGATGAGAAAATCATCCGCTATGCACAGTATTCCGGCGGCATGATTACCGTGACGAAGGATATTGTGCGTATGACCTCCGCGGATTTTCGGTGGAATGAGTGAAGTGAATAAAAAAATGAGAGAGAAGTTTACCTTGCACAAGTCCGTAAAAAACGGACAATAGACAAAAAGAGCCTCCTATGGTAGAATAAAAGAACTACCATAGGAGGTTTTGTCATGCCAAGAGG
>SVSU01000149.1 GCA_015064135.1 Oscillospiraceae bacterium | reverse complement strand
CATTACGGATTATAATATTGAAAAAACCTTTATCCTCTCTTTTGCAGAAAGGAATGATAATACACTATGGCTCTGCAGCCCAAACGACAGCACGACGGCGCAGGACAAGCCTTGCGGATCAGTCAAAAGATCACACCCCAGGTAACAAAATACTACCTGAAGGTATCAAAGAGATACCGTGCCATGCAGGGACTTCTCCTCATTCTTCTGATGGTCTATCTTTTCTTCATCATCAGCGCCTTCGGAAAACACATTACCTACGACAATATGCAGTATCTGCTTCGGGACCTTGACTCCCTTTCCCACAACACCCAAGGGGATTTTTCCGTCATCGAATATGACAAGCAGAACGAGCCTGCCTTTGCCATCTTCAAAAACGGCATTGCGGCGGCAGGAAAGGACGGAGTCACCCTCTACGACTCCACGGGTCTTCGCCTGTTCAAGGAACAGCTGTCCTGTACCTCCCCCGTTCTTGTCCCCTCGGAAAAATATCTGCTCCTCTATGACAGAGGGGGCACGGGATACTCCGTTTACAATTCCATCACCAAGGTGATCTCACGGTCCACAGAACGCAAAATTGCCGACGGTGCCATCAGCGACAGCGGCGCCTTCATCCTTGTGACCCGATCCAACGACACCAAATACGTGGTGGAGTATTTCAGCAGCATCCTCACCAACACCATGAAGATCTACAAGGACAATTACGTTATGGATACTGCCCTGAGCAAGGACGGCAAAACCATTGTTGTCTGCTCCGCGGTTCCCTCCCAAACCGACTTGGACTGCGAAATTGCCCTTTACCACTCGGATGACAAGGAGTTCATCCACACCGTGACCATTCCTCACACCATGCCCCTTTCCGTTCACTTCGGGGAAAGCGGATTCACCGTCCTTTGTGACAGCGGACTGTATTTCTACGACGAAGCCGGCACGGAGCTTTCCTCCTACGGCTTGACCGGCATGACCCTCGAATACGCAGACCTGTCGGATCGCTACACCATCCTTACCGGCTGCGAAAATGCCCTGGGAAGCGAGCATCGGGTCCTTGTTTTCGAGGCAGACGGAACCCTTCTTGCGGACAGTATCCTGAAGGAACGGATCACGGGAGTCTCCGCGCCCCACATGGAGGATGAGGGCACCCTTGCCTATGTTCTCACCGCAGACAACGTACTCCGTCTCACCCCCGGCGAGGAGCAAGCCGCCCCCAATCTCCCAAGATACAGGGACTATGTCAGAGAAGAGGCGCAAATCGATATGGGAGACGTCATCGCACTGCGTCCTGCCCCAAAGGGTGTTATCGCCTTTACGGAAAACACCGCCTACTACCTGTTCCGCTGATCATTCCCGTCATTCGGACATCAAAATTATTGTAATCAATAAGGAGGATTCTCTATGAATTTTGCCTGCGACATTATTCTCATCGGAATTGCCTGCTTTACGCTGTTCAGCGCATGGAGCAAGGGCTTCATCAGATCCTTTATGGGACTTGCCAAAGGTATCGCAGCCGGATTTGCCGCATATGCTTATACCCCCAAGCTGGGCGCTTATCTCAACGACCGGCTTGTGCTGGAGCCCCTTGCCGAAAACATCGGAAAAACGCTCCGCAGCCTTTCCCTTGACACAAAGCTTTCCGTTGATTTCGGCTCGGATATTTACAATCTCGACCGTCTTGCTGCGGATCTTCCCGAGCCTCTCGTTTCCATTCTGGAGCGTTATAATATTGATCCTGCCGATTTTTCCTCTGCCGTTACAGGCCTGGAGCAGGTAACAGAGGATATTGTCAACAACTTCGCCTCCGGAATCGCCTCCCCCACCGCAGCGATCTTATCAAACGCGCTTGCCTTTGCCGCAATTTTCCTCGGCGTGTTTATCGCCCTCAGCATTATCACCTCCCTTTTGGATCTGATCTTCCGTATGCCCGTTCTCAACACGGCAAACAAATTCTTCGGAGTCCTTCTCGGTGCGGCAGAAGCGTTCCTTCTGATTTCTATTACGAGCATTATCCTCAATGAGCTTGTTTGTGCCCTCGGCTCCGTATCCCCCGATCTCTTCGGCCCGGATGTCATTGAGCACACCGTAATCTGCAAATTCTTTGTAGAACTGAATCCCATCGGACAAATCTACAATGTGCTGAAATAAACCTTCCCGACCTTTTCAGAAAAAAACGTTTAAAACAATTCGAATCACCCGTTATTTTTGGAGAAAAAAGAAACTATGGTACTTTGTTCACGCTGCCAGAAACGTATGGCTGTTATTTTCATATCCCGCATGGACCACGGAGAAGCCAAGCAGGAGGGGCTTTGCCTCAAATGCGCAAAAGAGCTGGGCCTGAAGCCCGTGGACGATATCCTTGCACAAACCGGTCTTGACGACGAGACCATCGAACGCCTCAACTCCGACATGGAGAATATGCTTGCCGAAGCCCCCGAAGGTCCCGGCGGCATCCCCATGATGGGTCTCTTCCCCACCGCAGACGGCACACCCGACGGAGAGGACCCGAACGGCAAGATCGCGCCCCTGCTCAACTTTGCCAAGCTGATGAACGAGGGGGCAAAAAACAACGAAAAAAAGAAGAAAAACGGAAAATCCGACAAAAAAGAGGGGAACGAAAAGCCCGAGCGGAAATTCCTTACCGCATACACCAAAAATCTCACCGAAAGTGCACGCAAAGGGGAGCTTGACAACATTGTGGGCAGAGACCGCGAGCTTGCCCGTGTGATCCAGATCCTCTGCCGCCGTCAGAAGAACAATCCCTGTCTCATCGGTGAGCCCGGCGTGGGTAAAACCGCCAT
>SVSU01000025.1 GCA_015064135.1 Oscillospiraceae bacterium | reverse complement strand
TGCCTCGAAGTCGGAGATGCAGCCGATGCCCAAATTACCGTGCATGGAGGTCGATTCCGACCTGAATTTTGTTCTGAAGGGAGCGTTCTCTATATCGTGAATCGCCTTATCGAAGCCCGTTTCGCTGTCGTAAACTGCCATACCTGCGCGGCGCGTGCCGAGATGGGAGTGGTAGTCCACGGCGTAGAACAGGTCGAAGACGCAGTCTTCCTTTGATGCTGTGCCGAAAAATCCGCCCATGTATATGCCTGACCTTTCTTTGCATTTGTGTGTTTCGGAGGGGCACACAAATGGGGTTTGAAAACGTTTTCTGTCAGTTACGGCTTGGTGTTTTTCAAACCGTACCTCATTCGTTTGATTTGCTGTGTATATTATACCACAAAACAGAGGCGGTGTGAAGGGGGTGGGGGGAAAAAAGTTGATTTTTTCGTGGGGATGGAAAAGGCACGGCTGCCCTTTGTGGGGTACCGTGCCTGTGGGGTTATTCGGGAAGGGCTACGAAGGTGTGGCCGTTGGCTTTGGCGTAGGCTTCGGTTGTGGAGCCGGCGTAGCCGTAGAGGGTGAGGGAGGGAGCTGTGTCCTCAAATACACTTTCATCAAATTTCGCGGAATGTGAGAAAACAGTCACACTTGCCAAACTTTCGCACTCAGCGAATGCATTATAGCCAATTGTTGTAACACTGTCTGGAATAGTCACGCTTATCAAACTTGCGCAACCGTAGAATGTGTCTCTGCCAATCGTCGTAACACTATCAGAAAGCGTTACGCTTGTCAAATCAATGCAGCTGGAGAATGCAGAACTACCAATGGAAGTAACGCTGTCGGGTATTGTCACACTTGTCAAACTTTCGCACCCAGCGAATGCACCTACGCCAATCGTCGTAACACCGTCGGGTATTGCCACGCTTGTCAAGCTGTCGCAGTCACTGAATGCCCAATTGCCAATGGAAGTAACGCTGTCGGGTATCGCTACGCTTGTTAAACTGGCGCAGCCAAAGAATGCATCCCCGCCAATGGAAGTAACGCTGTCGCCTATCGTTACGCTTATCAAACTTGTACAGTTTTTGAATGCAGAATTATCAATCGTCGTAATGCTGTCACCAATAGTCACACTTATCAAACTTGAGCAGTCTTCGAATACATGACCGCCAATCGTTGCAACACTATCAGGAATGGTTACGTTTGTCAAACTTGCGCACTCAGCGAATGCATTCTCGCCAATCGTCGTAACGCTATCTGGAATAGTCACGCTTATCAATTCTTTGCACCTTAAGAATGCAGCATCACAAATTGTTGTAACACTGTCTGGAATAGTCACGCTTGTCAAACTAATGCATCTGCAGAATGCCCATTCGCCAATCGTTATAACACTGCCAGGAATAGTCACGCTTATCAAACTCTCACAACCGGAAAATGCATACTCGCCAATCGTCGTAACACCTTTTTCTATGACAACAGTTTCGATGGATAAGCGCTCGGAATACCATGGAATACCACTACCATACCAATTCCACATAGCGCCCGTACCGCTAATGGTCAAAGTACCGTCCTCATACAGCACCCATGTGAGGTTGTCGCCGCATTTGCCTGAGGCTACTTGCTCGGACGTCTTTCTCTCTGTTAGAGGAATAATCCCCAAATCAGTTTCATTGGTTTCAATCACTCTATCTATTCTTTGTGTCTTATACCCCTCCAATTCAAAAACAAATCTGAAAGAACCTTCATTCTCCTCAAAATAGAAATATTGTCTGAATTTTCCTCCATTATCAGTAGATGTACTACCCTGATATACATTATTATGGTAAATAGAAACATTTACATTGGGTATTCCTGTTGTACCGTCACTTGCGTCAACAACTTGTCCGAAGATGGTTATTTGTTTCTTTAATGTAATTGTTCCAAGGTCCACCTTTCTATCAATTGGTTTCGTGAGTTTCGCACTATTATATCCATCTTTATCAAAAGTAATTTCATATATTCCTGACTCTGGCAGTTGGAGACTAAATCCACCTCCATCGTCGGTTTTAATTGAAACTGATGAACCATTGAGTGTATTTGTTGCTGTAACCAAACATCCTTCAATATTCCGTTCATTATTATCTTTAACATAACCGGAAATAGCCGGTTTTTGTATCAACTGCATCTCCACCAAACCAAGTTCTTTATGATTCATTGTCACAACAACATTTACATCGTCTTTAGTATAACAATGCTCAGACTCGAATATAAGGTTATATGTACCGTTTCCTGGGATAGGCAAAGAGAATTCTCCACCCAACTGTGATATGACCGGTCCGTAAACTGTGTTATTACTATCAACAGCTGTAACACTTACTCCAACCACAGGATTTGATGTATCCACATCTCTTATGAAACCTGTTATTGCTTTTTGAATCAAAAGCATAGATATAACCATACCGGTAGCATTATCCAAAACTACTTCTTTCACCAAAACTTCGTTGCCTGAAATATCGCAATATCCGTCACGCCAAACTTCCACACGATAACTTCCATATGAAAGTTTAATATTGCAATAATTTGTGGTTGGATCATAAATTGACACATCATTGCTGCTATATGTCCCAACAAGTGAACCGTTATCACGCAGGATTCTTATTTGGCAATCATTAAGTTGAACTTTTTCTCCTTTATCGAGTTCAAAAATATGCACCGAAAGCGTTGTTTTCTTGTCTGCAAGGTCAAACTCCAAATCACACGGTTTTTCAACACTAAACGGTCCTACATAGTATATCTCATCATTATATGTAACATATGCCAAATATGTTCCCTCGAATAATCTATATTCATCACCTATTGGCAATACCTCTTCTCCGATGCCTGTCTCGATTATAACAGGCAAATTGTTTTCATTTGTAGCACTGTTTTTTCCTGAAACGCGCACTCTGTGCTTTTCGTTTTTACAATCACCCAATCCAAACTTCACTTTAGACCCATATATGCTGTTTGCCAGGTCTCCAACAATGGAGATGAATCCCCTTAATTTCCAGTCACCAAGATCAATTTCCGCAAAAGTCAAATTCATTATGTCGCCTTTGTACTTTTCGGTTATTTCAAAACCTACCTTTGCGCCACATTTAAAGTATGGAGTTAAACTTAAAGAAATACAGCAATCACACATATGCCAACTTAAATCTAATGGTCCTTTGCTAAACTCGCGCTCTGCAACAGCCACAAATTTACTACCAAGTTCTACTACCATGTCAGCGTAAACAATTCCTCCGAGAGCCTCCAGTCCAATTTCCAAACGAGGACCTGCTGTGGCTGTAAATTTGACTTCAGCAGTTATATTCCCAATTTCAAATGATTTCGAAGAAATTTCCTGGTTTCCATCTATATTGTTCCATGAACATCCATTTTTATTTTTGTATGTGGCTTCAACGAAAACTTCTCCTTCCACCTTCCATATAAGAGGAAATTTTAATTCGGCACTTATCGTCACTCCGGGAATAGGTATCGGAAAATTAACTTCTCCAAAATCTATTGTTTCCATTAAATCCACAGGTTTGTCCTTGTTGTCTTTCTCACCGCTAAAGAAAACAAGTTTAAGGGCTGCCTCGTTTGAAACAGTATACTTTAATTCACAATACCCTCCCCATTCAAAATGAAAAGAAAAGTCTGCTTTCGCCGTTAGTTCAATTTCAACCTTTCCTCCATCCTCTTTGTCACCAAAAGGGATTTCAAATTTAATACCCTCCTTTTTTTCTCTTCCAATTGTTCTGGAATCTCCGGCTGAATATGCATTTGCTGCTTCAACCACATTTTCTGCGGGAACAAAATCTTCCTTCGTAGCAGTAACGCTGGTATCAATTTTTATAAAGTCAACAAAATCCTCAAATTCTTTTTCCTTAGCCGAAACAATTACAACTTCATTATCATTAACTTGCATTTCGCTAACAGA
The DNA here is from genome assembly GCA_015064135.1 of Oscillospiraceae bacterium. Classification (GTDB taxonomy): domain Bacteria; phylum Bacillota; class Clostridia; order Oscillospirales; family CAG-272; genus UMGS1696. The sequence continues at coordinate 17,222 of SVSU01000025.1, read as the reverse complement.
AACAAAATAAACCTCATCATTTGCTAACACAAGTATTTTGTCTCCAACAGAATTATCTTTTATCTCAGAAATATTTCCGGAAAAAACATATGTGTTATCTTCTTCGTTGAACACAACATTTATCTTAGAGTTTGAAACAACTTCGGTTGCAGAATTTGCTACAATAAAATTATTGTCAATTGTTTCATCAAGATTTACAACTTTATTTTCAGGAAAATCATATATTGTTTTTTCCATAAATTCAATATATGATTTTGTTTTTTCCAAATAAGTACACTGATTACACAACGGTTTCCCAGATGTATCAACCAAAACCGCTATAATACGATAGTATTTAGGAATTGATTTTATTTCAATTTTGCCCGAAATATATTCCCCACTCAAATTGGCTTCAACCGGCATTTTTTTGCGGAAGAGCACCTCATTACTGGTATCATCAACAAAATAGTAAACAATATTACATTCATCTGCAGTTTGCACACAAACATCTATCTCTTTAGTGTTCTCATTAAACAAAATTTCACTTATACTATAATATGAGTATTCACCGTTTGCAGAATCATCAAAAACCCATTTTGCGTATAAAACCATGGTTTTTGACACATAAGAACCAAAATCATGCGGAATTATTGCTTCCGGCTCCACATACCATCCCCCGAACACATACCCGTCTCTCGTCGGTTCTTCCGGCTCAACCGCGCACTCGCCCTTCTTCACCGTCTGTGCCGCAGGCAGATTCTCAACATTGTCGCCATTCGCATCAAATGTTACAGTATATGTTCTATTGCTCGATTCATCCTCCGTCTCAGCCTCAGTCTCAGCTTCACCGCCCCAAATATTCGGCAGCACATTCGTCGTTCTCTTCTCCCAGTGCGCGAACAGGGTCAGGTCTCCCTCAACCTTGGTGAAGAAGTCCCACTTCTCGCCGCCTTCCTTTGCGGTGTACCATCCCTTAAAGGTGTAGCCGCTTTCGCTTGTGGGGGCCTTCGGCTCCTTCGCCTTTTCGCCGTCAAGCACGGTCTGGGAGGGCACTTCCTCGCCGATATCGTTTCTGTCAAATGTTACGGTATACTCAGCCGGCAGATCAATGCTCTTTCTCAGGGACTTTTTCGCCATGCGCGCCGCAATTGCCGCAACCTCGCATCTCCTGATGTCGGAACCGGGCGCAAAAGTGCCATTCTCATCGTTACCGATCATAACACCGGCACGGTACAGCTTATACACAGCCGCCCCGTATGTATCGCTTACATCCACATCGGGTATCATGTCGTCGGAAACACGGTTGACTTTTGCAAGCGCTTCCTCGGGCAGTGCGTTTGCGAGAATTACCGCAAATTCTGCTCTCGTTGCCGCCTCATCCCAATCGGAGGTTGTGCGGTCAATGATGCCGTTTGCCGATGCATAGTCAGCGTACGCCTGATACCAGGGCTCGCTTGGTGCAAAGTCGTCACTGCCCGTGGTGTAGATGGCGTGGATGCGTGCCGCGATGGTTACGGTCTCCGCTATGGTTACGCCGCTTTCCGTGTCAAATGTGCGCTCGTCTTTGCCGATCATCAGTCCCAGCTTGTACGCCGCTTTTACATCCTCGTAAAACCAGTCGTCGCCGGAAACATCGTCAAAGGTGTCGGATTTGTAGGAATTCCGCGTTACGAAATTCGCAAATCCATCGGTTGTCGCCGCCGCAATACCTGCCATCGGCAGAACGCCGACACACATGATTACTGCAAGCAGCATACTGAGAAGTCGCTTGAATCGAGTCATAAAAATGCCCTTCCTTTATAAAAATGTATTTATTCAAAACCGTTTTTACCCGGTTGTTGAACCAAAGGTGACAAAAATAAAAAGTGCGCCAACCGAAGTCAGCGCACCGAAAAACGCAAACCCCGATTGTCGCTACACAAAACCGGATAAAACGGAATAACTCTGCTTCCATGCAATAATCACTGCATACTATCCCCGGTCGGAATTTGCGTTTTTACCAAATTCGTTTAGGAATAGTATGCCACAAAAAAAGGGTACAATACCCCCTTGGCATGGGAAACGATATTCCAAAGTATAATTATTCGATTTTGTGTAGCATAGTTATTATACCACAAAAACCAAGGCTTTACAAGTGTTTCGGAGAATCTTTTCGGCGATATTTCCCCTTTTTGTATAAAAAAACAGCCGATACCGCCGTACCGACTGCTTTGTATATTACTCCTTCAATTTAAGGATTACCCCTTCAACTCCAGGGTCCTCTCAAACGCCTTCACCACCGCTTCCGCTGCGGCACTGCGGAATCCGCCTTCCTCCAGTGCCCGAACACCGCAGATGGTCGTTCCGCCGGGGCTTGTTACGTTGTCCTTCAGCTGACCCGGGTGCATTCCCGTTTCCATAAGATACTTCGCCGTACCGATGAGCATCTGCTCCGCGTAAAGCATTGCCTTCGCTCTCGGCAAGCCGCAGGTCACAGCACCGTCTGCCAATGCCTCCATAAACATTGCCGCAAATGCAGGGCCGCATCCGCTTACCGCACTGCCTGCGTCAATGAGACCCTCGGGAATCCTGTCAAGGACACCGGTATATTCCATGAAATCGCAGAATTCCGCAAGCTGTGCCTCGGTTACGTCCTCCGTGGCGGTGTAGAGGATCATCCCCTCCCCAACGGATGCCGGAATGTTCGGCATAATGCGTACTACGGGATAGTCACCGCCTGCCATTTCCCGAATGGTGCTAACCGTCAGCCCTGCAGCCATGGAGACGAGGACGGGCTTCTCTTTTCTGCCGCACAGGGCGTCACCGATTCCCTCAAGCATCTCTGCCATCATCTGCGGCTTCACACCGAGGAAAATATACTCCGCCTCCGCCGCCAATTCCGCCGCGGTACATTCGGTGCAGCCATACTCCGACGAGGCCGCCGCAAGCTTCGCTTTATCCATATCCGCCACGGCAATGCCGTCTCCGCCGAGCTTTCTTGCCACACCGCGAAGAAGTGCGCCGCCCATGTTGCCGATGCCGATAAATCCTATTTTATATTTCATATATATTCTCCGTTTTTGTATAATCTTTCAAAAGCCGCAGGTGTTCTCATCTGATCTGTCCGTTTCCGCGGACGATGTATTTGTATGTGCAAAGCTCCGCCAATCCCATGGGGCCGCGCGCGTGGAGCTTCTGGGTGGAAATGCCCATTTCGCATCCGAGACCGAACTCGCCGCCGTCGGTGAATCGGGTGGAAACGTTCACATACACCGCCGCGCTGTCCATGGAACGGATGAATTTCTCGCAATTTGCTTCATTCTTTGAAATGATCGCCTCGCTGTGGTGGGTGGAGTGGGCGGAAATGTGTGCAATCGCCTCGTCAACGGAGGAAACGCACTTTATGCCCATGATGTAATCAAGGAATTCCGTGTCAAAGTCGGTCTCAGCGGCAGGTGTACCGTCGATTACCTTCGCCGCAGTCTCGTCCAGACGCAGTTCAACGGGAATGAGTCCCTCTGCCCTGCGGTCATCAACCAGTCTTTTTCTGAGAAGGGGCAGGAATCGCTCCGCGATCTTCTCATGCACCACGCACACCTCCGCCGCATTGCACACGGAAGGACGGCTGGTTTTTGCGTTCTCGATAATGTTCAGCGCCATGTCAAAATCCGCTTCCTCGTCCACATAAATGTGGCAGATACCCGTTCCCGTTTCGATGCAGGCAACTTTTGCGTTTTCTGTGCAGGCTTTGATGAGATTTTTGCCGCCTCGGGGAATCAGCAGATCGATATACCCCACACCGCCCATCAATTCATAGGAGCTGTCGTGGGATGTGTCCTCCACAAGCCCGATAATATCCTCGCTGAGTCCCAACTCCCCGAGAGGACGGCGCATGGCACGAACAATAGCCGCCGCAGAGCCGTAAGCATCTCTTCCGCTTCTGAGGATGCAGGCATTTCCGCTTTTCAGACACAGTGCCGCCGCATCGGAGGTGACATTGGGTCGGCTCTCGTAGATTATGGCGATAACGCCGAGGGGTACGGCTGTTTTTTCGATTTTCATACCGTTGTCACGGGAGAAGGAGGCGAGCACCTTCCATGCAGGATCGGGCAGTGCGGCAACCTCGCGGATTCCGTCCGCCATTCCTTTGATCCTCTGTTCATTGAGGAGAAGGCGGTCTACCATGACCTTTGAGATGCGGCCCTCCGCATTTGCCACATCCACCGCGTTTGCGGCAAGGATCTCCTCTGTGGATGCAACAAGGCTGTCGGCGATGGCATGGAGTGCTTTATTCTTGAGTTCCGTTGTGGCGGAGGCAATGGAGGGCGCGGCTTTTTTTGCCGCCTGCATGATTTCAAGTGTTGTTTTCATATGTTTCACCGTTATCTGATTTATTTTTCTTTCTTATCGATTATGCGCGGCATGATCGTTTATGCGCTGCATAAATATACGTCTATTTATTTTCCGCTTACAAATCTGGTGCCTACCCCATCTCCGTCCATAATGCTGTAAAGGATAGAGGGATGGCTTCCGTTGGCGATTATCATATCGCATCCCGATTCGGTGGCGATCTTTGCGGCGTTCAGCTTTGTCGCCATGCCGCCTGTTCCCATGCCCGATGCACTCTCGCCGCCCAGTGCCATGATCTCGGGGGTCAGCTCGGTTACACGGTCGATGAGCACCGCATTTTTATCCTTTCTCGGGTCGGCGCTGTACAATCCGTCAATATCGGAGAGGAGAATAAGCAAATCTGCCCCTGCCGCCGTTGCCACGATAGCCGCCAGAGTATCGTTGTCGCCGATGACGATCTCATCTGTGCTTACGGTATCGTTTTCGTTGATAATGGGGAGAACCTGCATTTCCAGAAGATGCTCCATGGTGTTGATGAAGTTCTGTCTGCGGACGGGGTCGTTGATATCGCCGCCCGTGAGAAGGATCTGGGCAATGGTATGGTTATACTCCGAGAAGCACTTGTCGTATGTATACATGAGCTCGCACTGTCCCACCGCCGCGCACGCCTGCTTTCCGGGTAGGGTCTTGGGTCTTTCCTTGAGCTGCAGCTTGCCCATGCCCATGCCGATAGCACCCGAGGAAACGAGAATCACCTCATCCCCGGCGTTTTTGATATCGCTGAGCACCTTGCAAAGCTCCTCCATGTGGCGTATGTTAAGATGTCCTGTTTTGTGTGCAAGGGTGGTCGTTCCGACTTTAACTACAATTCTCATATTCTTTATCACAAGCCTGTGGCTGTTATCCTTTCGGGAAAATAGAAGGTTACCTTATATTATACATGATACAAGAAGATTTTACAATCGTCTGGGGGAAAAATCTTAAAAAAATGTACTTTCCTCAATAAACGCGGCACGATATTCAACCGTAAGTAGAGCAATAGTTTCAGACAAAAAACGCCGTCCCACAGATATACTCCCTTCAGCGCAGGTACTTGAAACAACAAAATTTCAAGACTGCGCAAAGTGGAGATATATCAAAAGGACAGCGTTTTCGCTTTTTTATTTATCCCGTTCTTCCTCGATAAAGTTGAATCCGGCAACCTCGGTAACGGGGAGAGAGAACACAATGGCGCCGGCCTCCGTACCCGGGCCCGCAGACTGAATAACAGAGCGCATGATCTCGCTCTTCTGCTCTGTCGGAGCAACAATAACGATCATTTCCTTCTCGCTTGCAATGTTTACCTTGAAGAAATTCTCTGCGTTTTTGGCTCCCGTTCCCTTTCCGTGGAGAACCGTACCGCCTCTCGCGCCTGAAGCTCTTGCCGCATCCATTACAATGTCGGTACAGCCCTCGTTGGCAATCGCCAGGATCAGTTCATATCGATAATCTATCTTCGGAGCCACCTTCTGCTCCTTGTCTCCGCCGAGATATGCCAATGTTCTGCCACCTCCTACACTTTTGATGGGCACTGCACAAACAATTCCGTTTCCGGGAGCATCAATGTACAGATGCAATCTCTGCGCCTTGATGTATTCCTCTGTTTTTTTCTCGTCACAAACGGTGATAACCACTCTTTTTTCGTTGAACTCCAGTCCGAGAAGGTCTCGCATACTTTTTGTCGCCGTACCGTGACCGTGAAGCTCAAGGGACAGCGGAAGTTCCATTCTTTCCGAAATTTCAAACAGCCTGTCAAGCAAATTGGGTTTTATAATGGAGATTACATAATTCATATCGGCTCACCCCTCCCACAGCTCGATAATCTCGTCGTCGGGAAGAAGAATTTCTTCCGGTTCGTGCACTTTCTTCCTTTCGTAGATGAAGCCCATGATCTGAATGGAGATAAGGGGCATCATGGCAACCGTGGCTACAATACCGAAGGCATCGGCGAGAACATTGCCGCCCACCGCACCGCAGGCACCGATCATAAACTGAAGCATGAACGTTGCCGTCATGGGGCCCGACGCCACACCGCCCGAGTCAAAGGCAATGGCGGTATAGATATCGGGAACGAAGAAAGACAGAATCAACGCAAGGGCATATCCCGGGATGAGGAACCACATAATAGAGAGTCCCGTCACCACCCGAAGCATGGCAAATCCCATGGCAAGTGCGATAGCAGCAGACAGACTGAATTTGATCGCTTTTCCGGGAATCGCTCCCGAGGAGACCTCCTCGATCTGCTTTTCCAGCACATACACTGCAGGCTCGGCAGAAATGATAAACCAACCGAGAAGCATAGCAAGGGGGATAAGCAGATACCGCGTCCAACCGACGGCAAGCTCGGCGCCCAACGTAGTACCGAGGGAGGAAAAGCCCACATTCACCCCTGTGAGGAACAGCACCAACCCGGCGTATGTATACAGAATACCGATAACAATTTTGACAAAAGATCTGCCCGACATTCTGAAGGACAATACCTGAAACAGCAGGAAAATCACCACAACGGGGGAAAGAGACATTGCCATTTCTCCGAGAAGATGAGGGATTTCGGAAATATACGCCTTTCCCAGCTCAACGGTCGTCCCGTACTGCATGATCTCACCGCCTGAAGCGGATGAATTGCCGCTGTAAAAAAAGCTGAGGATGAGCACCGCAAGAATGGGTCCAATGGAGCAGAGGGAAACAAGACCAAAACTGTCTGCCTCCGCATTTCTGTCGCTTCGGATATTTGCCACACCAATACCGAGAGCAAGAATAAAGGGAACAGTCATAGGTCCAGTGGTCACACCGCCCGAGTCAAAGGCAACGGAAAGAAAATCACCGTCCGAAAATGCCGCAAGCCCAAATACCAAAACATAAAAACCGAGAAGAAGCCAGCGAAGCTTGATGCCTATGATAATACGGAGCATACTGACGGAAAGAAAAAAACCCACGCCGACGCCCACCGTAATAAGCAGAACAAGATTGTCAATATGAGGCACCGTTTGGGCAAGAACCTGCAGGTCGGGCTCAGCCACCGTCACGGCGATACCCAGGATGAAGCTGACCGCCAGAATCAGGGGCAGATTTTTCGATTTTGTCAGGGACGACCCGATACGATTCCCGATGGGGGTCATGGATTTTTCCGCACCCAGGGTGAAAAGCCCCATGCCGACAATGATCATAACAGCACCGATCAGAAAGGAAAGCAGAAGTTCCGCCGGAACAGGAGCAATGGTGAGGCATAGGAGCATAACGATAACAATAATGGGGAGAACGGAAATGAGCGATTCCCTGATCTTTTCCCTCAGCACCGCATGATGTTCACCGAAGGATTTGTTTTTCAGATGTTTGATGGGTGACACTCCTCTCGGGATAAAATTCTTCATGGTAATATTATACCACAAAACAAGTAGGTTTTCAATTGACATTATATAAATAAATATGAAAGAAAAATATGCTGCAATGAGGCAGTATGCCACCTCATCACAGCAATGGTCAAAAAGTCTTATCCGAAGCGGTTAAGCAATTCCCACGGCGCCTCTCCCGACGGATTCCATTCGTCCCATTTATCAAGGAATCGGTTCAGTTTTTTGCGAACAGTGTCGTATTCAAGATCCTCGCGCATATTCAAGCCGTCCTCATCAAGCATACTGCTGTATACCGTTTCAATATCCGAAAGAAGGGCGCGAATAAATTCAAATTCCTTCTCCGACACCGTCCCGTCATAAAGGATGCTGCTGACCGCCGTACCGTTTATATATGCAGAATAAGTGCACCCCATGGCATTTATCAGGTCGGAAAGCCCGAGATTCGCCGAAAAGCGACGGCGGTAGGTGTTATAGTAAAGGAACTCTGCCACCTCTGCCTCCCGGTCGATAACGGTCAGATTCTTTATCACATATTCGCTGTGACCGTGGGTATACTCCCCAGTTGCCATCGTGTTCCGAAGGGTGTAGATCACCTCACGCATGGCATAGAATATCTCCCCGGTGCATCCGTCCTGTGCTCTGCTTATCCTGTCGTTGGCAATGACGACCCCGTTGAGCAGCATTCCGCAAATCAGAAGAAACACTGCTGCCAGCTTGACTGTTTTTTTGACCTTATTGTTTTCGTCCCGTATTCTGCTGTCCACCTTACCCCGGAGCCAGCGCCAGCCTGCACCTATTTTTCTCGGGACGGCAAATACCACATCCTCTATCTTTTCCCTTTTCGCCTGATTTTGGAGAAAACGCCTGTATGCGTCCTCTTTTTCCTCGGGAGTTCCCTCCTCATCCCATACATAATGGTGGAATCGGATAACGGGGCGCTGTACGGAGTCTCCAGTGGGAAGAGGGGGCGCCATATCCTCATTAAACATTGCAATGGCAAGGCGGTCAGCAAACTCGGAAAGGGTGATCTCCTCGTCTGACTCCAAAGAATCAAGCACTCGGCTGAGAGCTGAAATTCGCTTTGCATTCTCTCTGACTTCTTCGCGGTAGGCGGCAAAAATCTCCGGAATCCGCTGAGGATCGTTCTGCATCACACCGATCTGTTCCATCGAAAAATCCGCACGGCGAAGGGTTCCGACGGTCAAAAGGGTGCGAATGGTCTCCTCGTCATATTCACGGAATGTGCGTCCGTTTTTATCTTCGGTTTTAGGATGGATGAGCCCTTTTGTCTCATAGAGACGTATGGCTTTTTCCGTCAGTCCGCAATACTGTGCCGCTTCTTTGATCTTCATTGCACAACCTCCGCAGTTGAAATTGATGTGGATTCTTGCTATTATCATAGATAGTTTATCATATACCCCTGGGGAATTGTCAAGGAAAAAAACGTTTTTTTGTAATAAAAACGGAACCTTTTTGCTCCTCACTCGTCATAAACACAAAAAAACAGAAATGAGAGGTGAACGCCATGAAATTGGCACAGGCACTGAATCTTCGATCCGATATTCAGAACAGGATGACAGAGCTTGAGGACAGACTCGCCGCAAATGCAAGAACGCAGGAAGGGGTCGCCCCATCGGAAGATCCCGTAAAACTCTTCTCGGAATACGAGGCCTGCGCGGTGCAGCTTGAAGAACTGATGGCACGGATCAACCGTGTCAACTGTGAAACTGTGATAAACGGTTCCACCCTGACAGAGCTCCTTGCAAAACGAGACTGTCTGAAGCTTCGTGTGCGGACGTACAGACGTTTCCTGCAGGAAGCAAGTGCTATCGGCGGTCGTTCCATGCGCAGCGAAATACGGATACTGAGTACCGTCTCCGTCACGGAATACAGAAAGCTTCTCGATGACTGCTCCGCAAAGCTGCGCGAGATTGACGGCTTGATTCAAGAGGCAAACTGGATCACAGAATGCTGAGTGGGGATCAGATGCAGTCAGGTTTTCAAGCAATCCTCCCCACACCCCTGTTCAACATCCAAAATCCCCGTCAGTTTAAAAGTTTTTGAGGGGGCTTTAGGGGGAGCTTTTTTCAAAAAGTCCCCCTGACGTTCCCTCATAGGAGTAACCGCAAGGGGGCGAGTGCCTGATCTCTTCTGCTGAGTGAGAATGAGCAGTACATATGGCAGCGTACGGGGCGCGCTCGGGTTCAACTCCCGACGGTATTGTCAGGCTCCCGTATTGTTACAGCCGCATTGAAACAAATAAAACCGTACAACCGCGGCACTGACCCTTTCGGCGAGGGTGGGAAAAGGACATATTCCTTCATCATGGAGGCGTATGTCCTTTTGTGGTTTTCCGTCACACACGGTTCACATTTTCGTGGTATAATGCAGAAAAATCAACCTTCAAGGCATTGCCTTATCATAACAACAGGAGAAACTACCATGCGAATCGTTCTTGCAATCGACTCCTTCAAGGGAAGCATGACCTCCATGGAGGCAGCCTCTGCGGCAAAGGAAGGAATTCTCTCCGTCTGCCCCCATGCAGAGGTTATCCCCGTCCCCATCGCAGACGGCGGAGAGGGAACTGTGGAAGCCCTCGTCTCCGGAATGGGCGGCGAGGTGCGTACCGTCACCGTTCACGGCCCTCTCCTCGATCCCGTTTCAGCCCCCTACGGCTTCCTGCCCGAGAGCAACACTGCCATCATCGAAATGGCGGCGGCATCGGGGCTGGTTCTCGTTCCGAAGGAAAAGCGCAATCCCACCCTCACCACCACATACGGGGTCGGGGAACTCATCCGTCACGCCATTGAATCGGGTGCGCGCCATTTTATCATCGGCATCGGCGGAAGCGCCACACACGACTGCGGTGTCGGTATGCTTCAGGCGCTGGGCTGGCGTTTCTCCTACAAAGACGGCATTTGTTCCCTCTCCGAGGTTGAATTTATCGACAAAAGCGGCGTTCTCCCCGCCCTTTCGGAATGCACCTTCCGCATTGCCTGTGATGTGACCAATCCCCTTTGCGGCGAAACGGGTGCCGCATCTGTCTACTCCCCCCAAAAGGGTGCGGATGAAGCAATGGTAAAGGCACTGGACGGGGCAAGTCTCCGTTTCGCCGAGCTTTACACCAAAACAGGTGCGGCAGCGTCCCCCTTCCCCTGCGGCGCACTTCACACCCACCCCGGTGCCGGTGCGGCAGGAGGTCTCGGATTTGCGTTTCTCGGCTTCCTCGGGGGTGAACTGTGCTCGGGAATCCGGCTGATCATGGAGGAAACAGGTCTTGAAGAAAAGATAATAGGCTCCGACCTTGTGATTACCGGGGAAGGCAGAATAGACGCACAGACCTCCATGGGAAAAGCCCCTGCCGGTGTTGCCGAACTCGGGAAAAAGCACGGTGTTCCCGTGTTCATGGTAGCAGGCGGATGCAAAAATGTCAGTGCCGTAAACGGTTTTCCCTGCTTTTCCGTTCTCAGAGGTCCCATGACCTTGGACGAGGCAATGAAAGCGGAAAACGCGAAAAACAATATGCGGGAGACCGCCGCTGCCATCACCGCCGCTGCTCTCTGTTTAGGAAAGGAATAAAAATTAACGGATGTACTGCTTTTTACAGCGGCACATCCGTTTTCTTTCATATGCGATGTCACACCTTAAACTTTTCCGTCTCTGCCTCATTATCCACGGAAACCTCGCCCCTTTGCTTTTCCTCCAATCTGCGGAGGTATCGCATAAGCATGGGACGATTATAGCGCTGAATGATAACATAGGGAAGATTGCACACCACGGCAAAGGCCCCGAGGAATACACCCTCTGCGGAACAGCCGTTAATCAGCCATATACCGATAAAAAAGAGGATCGACAGGCAGTTGTGAACAAACTCCGCAACACAGGTCTCCTTAATGAGACGGCGAACGGTTTCCGCATTACTCGCTTCCGTCAGCCTCTTCGGGAACATATCGGGAAGAATTTTGCTCATATCGGGCATCCTGTCCATCCAGCGGCGCACACCCAATCTGCGGTAAATACGCCCTCCCTGCTCCCATTTCCGAGAGGCAAAAGGATATGCATTCTCGTTGAAGCGATCCCTGTCCAAAGCCTCTCCCACAAAATGAGCCGCAACCCCGAGAAAGCCCACATACAGTGCGCTTTTAAAGAGTTTCATTCTCGTCAGCCTCCTTTGGGTTATCAAGCACGGGAGAGATCTCCTCCCCCTCCACCGCTTCTTCTGAGTCGAGGATGATGGTTTCCTTTGAAAAATCTCGCTGGGGCGGATCTGTCATATAGTATTCAAGGTCAGTGGGCATATGCTTTGTTCGCAGGCGCTTGTATGTGAACTGACGGGTCAGGGCACAGAGCACAGCCGCCGCAGGAACACCGAAGATCATGCCTGCAAATCCGAAAAAGCCGCCGGCAATCGTAATGGAAACGAGAACGGCAAGAGAGGTCATGCCTGTGGAGCTTCCGAGGATCTTCGGGCCGATCACATTGCCGTCAAGCTGCTGGATGGCAAAAATCATAAGGACGAACCAGAAGGTCATGGAAGGATCGGCAATGAAAACGATAAAGGCGCTTGGAATCGCACCGATGAAGGGCCCGAAGAAAGGGATGATATTTGTCACGCCGATGATCACGCTTATCAGGGGAGCGAAAGGCATCCCTGACAGATTCATAACGAAAAGGGTGAGAAAACCGATGATAACAGAATCGATGATCTTGCCGATCAGAAAGCCGCCCACGGTCTTGTCCGTATAGCGCATAAGATAGATCAGATTGAGATAATGGCGGCGCTTCATTACCGCAGCAAGGAATCGCTTCAGTTTTGCAACAAGGCGTTCCTTTGCGAGAAGGAGATAGATGGAAACAATAATTCCGATAAGGAGATTTGTCATCTCAATCACGAAACGGCTGCCGTATTTCAGCACATAGTTTGCCGCGGTTTCAAGATAGGCATAAAAGCCTGTGATGAGCTGATTGATGTCCGTTTTCAGCTCGTTCAGATTCAGCAGGCTGGCAAGAGAATCATATTTGCTGATAAAAGCCGAAAAACCGCTTACCAAATTATTGACAAAATTCTGTGCGGTCAGGATATAGGAGTCGATCTGGGTCTCAAGATCCATAAAACTCTTTACTACCTGAGGAACGATAAGCCACACAAATACCGTCACAACCGCAAACAGGATGAGGAAGGTAATCGTCACGGCAAGGGGACGGCGGAATTTCAGTGCCTTTGACCCCTCCTTAAAACGGAATACCTTTCGCTCAAGGAGTCTCATCAGCGGATTGGCAAGATATGCAATAATCAAACCATAGATGAAAGGTGAAAACACATTCATTACACCTGAGAAAAAATCAGCTATGGCGGAATAATTGGTGATTATCAGGAAAAAAGACAGGCTGACCAGAATTACAGCCACCGCGTAGATAGCAATGGTTCGGTATTTTTGATTTTTCGTCCATGCAAACACTGATGAAACACCTCCCTTCCATATAAGTCAAGTTTTTACGCTATTATAAATAATGTTATAATTCATTATACTCCAAATCCCCGTTCGGGTCAAGACCGATATGATGAATTTTTGATTAACATCATATGGGAATGGGTACTCAGCCATGAACAAACCGGCGCCGACCGCCGCGCCCCTCCCCTGCCGTGTCTCAGCGCAAAAAACACGGAGATTTCACAAAATATTTCTGTACAAACAAACAAAAACATGATATAATAACCTCAGGAATGTTCCCCGAAAGGAAAATCTTAATATGGATAACATTACAACAAGCTATAAGTGTCCCTGCTGTGATGCGGCACTGCCTTTTTCAGCGGAAACGGGCAATATGAAATGCGAATACTGCGACAGCGAGCTGGACATGGAGGCTGTCCGTGAGTATAATGAGGATCGGATAAACAGCGAATCCGCGAGGGCTGAGGCAAAGACGGACATCCCCTCTTATTCCGATATGCCCGAGTCGAAGGAGATGTGGGACGAGGATAACATCAACGTTTATTCCTGCCCCTTCTGCGGTGCTGAAATTGTCACCGATGAAACCACCGCCGCTTCAAAATGCCCATACTGCGACAACAACATGGTGTTCAACGCCAAGCTGTCGGGAGCGTTCAAGCCCGATGTGGTCATTCCATTTAAGGTGACAAAAGAAGCGGCCGAGGCGGCACTCAAAAGTTTCTACGAAGGCAAATTCTTCCTGCCTAAATCCTTTAAAAGCGAAAATCGCATAAGTGAAATTAAAGGTGTATATGTCCCCTTCTGGATCTACGACTGTGATGTGGATGCCGATTTCTGCTATGATGCAACAAAAAGCCATACATGGAGTGACAGCAGATACATATACACAAAAACCGACCACTACACGGTGAAACGTCGGGCCAATATCCGCTTTGAAAAGATCCCCGCCGACGGCTCAAGCAAGGCGGACGATTCCTATATGGAAGCCATTGAGCCCTATGACTACAACGCTCTTGTCCCCTTCGACAAAGCCTATCTTTCGGGGTTCCTTGCGGATAAATACGACATTGACTCCGCCGAAATGAAGCCGCGTATCGAGGAAAGAACAGGCGCCAGTGCTGACTCTTACCTGCGCAGTACCGTCACGGGATATGACACGGTCATGGAGAAAAGCAGAACGCTGAAGCATGACAACACCACGGTAAAATACGGTCTTTTCCCCGTGTGGATGCTGAACACAACATACAATGGTAAGATGTATCAGTTTGCCATGAACGGACAGACGGGAAAAATGGTGGGTAATATGCCCTGCGACAAAGCGAAATACTGGGGTACCTTCGTCGTTACCGCGGCCGCCGCCATGCTCATTGCCGTTCTTATCGGAGGTGTGCTGTAATGAAAAAATTACTTTACGCTATAACTGCAATGATGCTTCTCTCCGCTATGGTAACATCGGCTTCGGCAGTACAGTATGTCATCGACAACGGAAATGTTCTCACCGACGATGAGGAGGCGTACCTTGAATCCGCCGCCTACTCTGCAAGCTGTGACCGAGGTATCGACATCGTAGTGCTCACCGAGGACGGAATCAACGGTGCCGACCCCATGTACTATGCGGCGGATTTTTACGATTACGGCGGATATGCGGACAATGGCGTGATCCTGTTCCTTGAAATGGAGCTGAGAGACTGGCGCCTCGTTACAACGGGCAGCATGAATCTTGCAGTCGGTGATTACGGCCTCGGTTATGTTGAAGATTATGCCGTGCCCTATTTCTCCGAAGGCGACTACTGTTCGGGATTTGAACAATACATCAATATTGCCGCCGATCTCTATGACGGATTTATGGCAGGGGAAGACAGCTATTCTTCCGTTATACCCGGGCAGCCGTATGTCGATGATTATTACGACGATTATTATGAGGATTATGATTATAATGAACAGTATTCCTCATCGGAAGGTGTGGGCGGCATCTATTACGCGGCGGCATTGGGAATCTCCCTTCTCATTGCCTTCCTTGTGTGCAGCGGATTCAAGAAACAGTTGAATACGGCAGTCAAGAAAAGCGGCGCCGGAGAGTATTTTGACCAAAGCGGTGTAACCATGATCCAGAATACCGATCGTTTCCTGTACAGCAGGACCTCCAAGGTAAGAAAATCCAACGACAGCAGCCATAACTCGGGCGGAGGAGGCGGTATGCGTTCCTTCAGCGGTTCATCGGGACGATCTCACCGTGGAGGAGGCGGAAAATTCTGATGGATTTGGCAGCACACGGATAAAAAAAGCCGGAAATGGCAGGAAAACAAAAAAATCCCCAAAAAAACTTTAGATTTTTTTTAAAAAAGGGGTTGCATTTCCTTCGGTGATATGATATAATACAGGAGCTGAAGGAAATACGGTCTGTTGGTCAAGCGGCTAAGACGACGCCCTCTCACGGCGTAAACGGGGGTTCGATTCCCCCACGGATCATAAAAAATAACTCTCATGTCAAAGACATGGGAGTTATTTTTTTATTCGTCGGAGGCTGAGATACCCCCATGAAAGTTCCGCCGCCTTCTCTCCCCCATAAAGCCGCAGTATACTGTACCAGACGCAGTCAGCAGAAGCTGCACGAGGGAGGAACTTTCGGAGCTATTTACGAAGTAAATTGCGACAGGGTTCGATTCCCCCACGGATCATAAAAAATCTCCCTATGTCATTTGACATAGGGGATTTTTTTATTCGTCGGAGGCTGAGATACCCCCATGAAAGTTCCGCCGCCTTCTCTCCCCCCATAAAGCCGCAGTATACTGTACCGGATGCAGTCAGCAGACACTGCACGAGGGGGGAACTTTCGGAGCTTTTTCCGCAAGGAAAATGCGACAGGGTTCGATTCCCCCATGGATCATAAAAAATCCGGGGGTGTCCTTAGTGCAACAGCCCCTTTTGTCATTTTTTTGATTATCTCACATCATTTAAGTACCGTTTTTCCTCATTTCATCTTGAATTTCCCCCACAGATATGGTATAATAATTCAGTTAAACCAAATTCTTCAGCCGAATACGGCAGAATGGAGTATAAATATGGCAAAAAGCATCCAGGATATTCTCAATATCATCAAGGAAAAAGACATTAAAATGGTGGACTTCAAGATGGTTGACATCAACGGTCAGTACAGACACGTTACCATCCCCGCCGAAAACTTCTCCGAAGATACAATGAAAAGCGGCATCGGCTTCGACGCTTCCAACTACGGCTATGCCGTTGTAGAAAAAAGCGACATGGTGTTCATCCCCGACCCCGACACCGCTGTTATCGACCCCTTCTGCGATATCCCCACACTGTCCATGACAGGTAACGCAATGATCATCGACAGCCCCGAAAACCGCCCCCTTCCCCAGTACCCCAGAAACATCGTCCGTGCGGCGGTTCAGCAGATGAAGGACAGCGGTGTGGCTGACACCATGCTCATTCTGCCCGAATTTGAATTCTACCTCTTCGACCAGGTGGGCTGGGAAGTAAGCGGCCGCGAAATCAGCGCTTCCGTTGATGCTCAGCAGTCCTACTGGAACAGCGCGGTGGAAGGTCTCGGCGTTGTTGTTCCCAAGCAGAAGAACTACCACATCGCAAAGCCCTTCGACATCTCCTTCGAGTGCCGCAGTGAAATGTGCCTCCATATGAAGGACGCAGGTATTGAGATCAACTATCATCACCCCGAGGTTGCCGCTTCCGGTCAGTTTGAGATCGAACCCCAGCTCGGCGAGGTGGTTCACATGGCTGATGCTACCATGATGATCAAGTACATCATCCACAACACAGCGCTCAAGTACGGCAAAACCGCAACCTTCATGCCCAAGCCCATCTATGGCGAAGCAGGCAGCGGTATGCACGTTCATATGCTTCTTATGAAGGACGGCAAACCCGTGTTCTCCGACGACAACGGCTACGCTCACCTCAGCGAAACAGCCCACTACTTCATGGGCGGTCTTCTCAAGCACATTGCATCCCTCTGCGCCCTCACCAACCCCAGCACCAACTCCTTCAAGAGACTGGTTCCCGGTTTTGAGGCTCCCGTTACAGTGGGCTACGC
>SVSU01000024.1 GCA_015064135.1 Oscillospiraceae bacterium | reverse complement strand
CTTCGATATCAACGATATTTTCTCCAGTTTCTTCGGCGGTGGCGGCTCATCACAGAGAAGACGGGGCCCCATACGCGGCGACAATGTCACGGTACGGCTCACGTTGACCTTTGAGGAAGCGGTTTTCGGGTGCAAGAAGGAGATCTCCTATCAGAAGATCCAGAAGTGCTCTGACTGCGGCGGAACAGGTGCCGAGAAGGGAACATCCCCCAAGACCTGCACAGCCTGCGGCGGAAGCGGTCAGGTGAGAGTACAGCAGCGTACCCCCTTCGGCTATATGCAGACCCAGAAGGCCTGTGATACCTGTCAGGGAACGGGTAAGATTATTGAGAAGCCTTGCGGAGGCTGTAAGGGTAAGGGACTTGTCCGCGTAACGAAGAAGCTGGATGTGAATATTCCGGCAGGTATCGACGACGGGCAGCAGATCGGACTCCGCGGTCAGGGAAGCGACGGACTCAACGGAGGGCCTTCGGGCGATTTGAATATCGTTATTTCCGTTCGTCCTCATGCGGTATTTGAGCGCGACGGTTACGATCTTTACTGCGAGGTACCCATTACTTATACGGAGGCGACTCTCGGGGCGGAGATCGATATTCCCACCCTTGAGGGGACTCAGAAATTCACAGTTCCCGAGGGAACGCAGACGGGCACCATGTTTACCCTCCGCGGAAAAGGCGTTCAGCACGTCAATTCCAAGCAAAAGGGCAACCTGAACTTCACCGTTGTGGTGGAGATCCCGAAGAATCTCAGCGACAAGCAGAAGGAGCTCCTGGAGAAATTTGCGGAGTCCTGCGGTGAGTCGAATTATACCAAGAGAACAAAGTTCTTCAAGCGATTCTTCAAGAAGGACTGAGTGGGAATAAAGTGCAGTTGAAATTGCAGGAGAACTGTCCCACTCCCGAGAAAAACTTTTGGAATGAGGTACTCATTCCGTGGGACACCACCATTTTTCATCGTCCGAAAGCCTCCGATGGAGCCTTTCAGCCGACCGTTTTTCTCCAACGAGCAGACTTAATTTAAGTAACGTACAGTTTGACTTGTAAGCGAACCATCCCACTCCCGAGAATTTCCCTTACGGAAAAATCCCCAAAGTTTATCCCCGTATTTATCGAGGAAAAGCGATGCGGACATGATGCCGATGTAAACCGAAGAAAGGTATAACATATGGACGACAACAAAAATTGGATTCAGATAAAAGTAACCTGCTCATCCGCTGATCTTGAGACGGTCACAAGCGTTATGAGCATGGTTGACAACGGGCTGATGATCGAGGACTACTCCGATGTTGACAGAGAACTGGACGGCGTGTACGGAGACCTCATTGACGAAGCCATTGTGACGGCAGACAGAAATACCGCCTATGTTTCGGTGTTTATCCCCGAGACCCGATCCCCCGGTGAAACGGGCGTTTTCATCAAACAGAAGTTTCAGGAACTGAAGCTTGATGTGACCGTTGACCTGATCGGCGTGTCCGAGGAGGATTGGGCGGACTCGTGGAAACAGTATTATAAGCCCATCAAAACAGGTAAAAAGCTGGTGATCGTTCCCGTATGGGAGACTTATGAGCCCGAAGAGGGGGAGATCACGGTGCTGATGGATCCCGGTATGGCTTTCGGTACAGGTACACACGAGACAACAAGACTTTGTGCCGCCATGGTGGAGAAGTATACCATGCCCGGATGCAGTGTTCTTGACGTGGGCTGCGGATCGGGTATTCTTGCCATCTGCGCTTCAAAGCTGGGGGCAGAAAAGTGCTTTGCCTGCGATATCGACCCTCAGGCTGTGAAGGTGGCTGTGGAAAACACAGAGCTTAACGGCACACCCAATGTAAAATGCGCGGTGTCTGACCTTCTTCGCCAGGTGGAGAAAACAGAGGGCGGCTATGATGTGGTGGTTGCCAACATTGTAGCGGACATTATCATCCGCCTCGCGCCCGATGTGGGGGACTATATGGCGGATGACGGTGTGTTTATCGTGTCCGGCATCATTGAAGAAAGAGCCTGTGAGGTGATCGATGCTCTTCGCGGGGCAGGTTATGTTATGGTGGACGAAAGCTACGAAAACGGCTGGTATTGCGGCGCGTGCAAGAGAGGATAATTCATACTTCAAACTTGGGGAATTATTCTTTGACAAACGAAATATAATAAGACCGGGGCTGATATCCTCATATCGTCCCGGCTGTTGTTTTGTTGAGAGAGTGCCGTTTTACGGGTGTGTACATGAGAGGGAATGGGGCAGACGGTGGTTTTTTTCTCGGTTTCAGGAAAAAAATTCAATTTTTTCTTCGGAAAACCGAAAAAAAACAAAGAAATTGTTTGACAAATCGGTCTTTATGTAGTATAATATGTAAGTATGGACAGGCACGCCTTTTTTGTACCCGTTTGGGACGGCGAGTCCGGTCATGAAAGATAACAGCATACACTTTTGTGAGATTATCAAACATTTTGTTTTATGCCGCGTTTTTTTGTTAAAGCCTCCGATGTGTCATCCGGGGACCTCGGAGCAGACTGCAGCAAGCAAATAACCATTCACGGTAACGATGCTGCCCATATTACCCGTGTTCTGCGGATGAAGCCCGGAGAGAGACTCGTTGTATGCGATTCCAAAGGGGTCGAATACGAAACCGTGATCCTTTCCGTTGGGGAAGAATGTGTTCTCAAAGTTGAATCGGAGAAGGATTCCCTCAACGAACCGCCGTATAAAGCAGTGATTTATCAGGCTCTGGTGAAGGGTGACAAGTTTGAAACCGTCATTCAGAAAGGGACTGAAATGGGAGCTGCTGAGTTTGTTCCCGTGGTGACAAAGCGCTGTGTCGTGAAACTTGATGCAAAGGATTCCGGGAAAAAGGTTGAGCGATGGCAGCGGATTGCCGAAGAAGCGGCGAAACAGTGCGGCAGAGGGGTTATCCCCACAGTGAGAATGCCCGTCACGCTGAAAGAAGCTTTATCACAGTCGGAAGGGCAGGTGCTCTTCTGCTACGAAGGGGAGGGAACTGTTCCATTATCAAAGGTGCTCCACTCCTCGGATGTGCCGAAAGTCTTGTCCGTGTTTATCGGACCGGAAGGCGGATTTGAGGAAGATGAAGTTGCGTTTGCCGGTGAGAAAGGCGCTGACTTGTGCGGTCTCGGCAGACGGATACTTCGGACGGAAACGGCATCTTTGTATGTTTTATCCTGTTTATCCTATCGGTATGAGCTTTGAGGCTATACTTGAATATCCAATCAAGAAAGGGGATTAGGTTCCTTTTTGGGACCGATCGTATAATGATTATGGCAAAGACTAATACAAATATCACGAACAACGGATTGACAAAGAGCCAGGCTGAGAATGTTGTGACCATTCGTGTCCTTCTTCTCGTACTGTTTGACATTGCGGTAAGCTTCCTGTTTGACTTTTTCTCAACATCAACAAAGACCTTCACCGCAGAAAACGGGGCTACCTATACCCTTGAGCTTGTTTTCCATAACATTCTTCCTGTCCTCCGTTGGGTGTTTGGTATCCTTTTCGTTCTCTCTCTTGCCTATTTTGTGATTGCAAGAGTGAAGAAGATCAACACATCCCGCCATCCTGTAACTCCCGAAATGCTGGTTGTGTTTACATTTATCCTTACAGCAGCGGTTGTGTTCTATGATATGTTCAAGATCACTCCCTTCCTGTTCTATACCATGACAGTCGTAATAAGTGTTCTCGTAGCGATTTATTACATTTACACTATGCTGTTTTATTGATAAGCCGATTTTTCCGGAAATCCCTGCTGTGCATCTGCGCGGAGGGGTTTTCTTGTTTTTGGATTGTATCGGATATGGGCTTCCTGGCGATTCACTCCTCCGGAAAAAGGTGATTTTGGGGTGATTTGAAGGGCAAAAATGGGCTGCTTGGACATAAAGTATGACGAAATCGAAAAAAAAAGACCGATTTTTATAAAAAATCCTTATTTTGCTATTGAAAAAACACAAATTATCATGTAAAATATAGTATAGTATATACAATATCAAAAAATCAATATTTACGAAAGGGGCACCATATGTCAAATCGACTTTTTCAGGGGGTAATTCATCAGATGAGGGACGCTGTGGATCGTGTTTTCGGCGTCATTGATGATAACGGTGTTGTTATCGCCTGCAGCGAACTCGTTAAGATCGGAGAAATGAGACAGGGGGTTCGTGACGAGCTGGCGTATACATCCGATGCGGTTACATCCGGCGGCTATACTTACAAGCCCATCGGTACAGGCTCAAAATGGGAATATATTGTTTTCATTGAAGGTGAAGATAAGAATGCGGAGAAGATTGCCACACTTCTTGCCGTGTCTCTCTCCAATATCAAAAATCTCTACGACGAAAAGTACGACAAGAGTTCTTTCATCAAGAACATTATTCTTGACAATATTCTTCCCAGCGATATTTATATTAAATCCAAAGAGCTTCGCTTCAATGCGGAGGAGACCCGTGTGGTGTTCCTCATTAAGTTCCATTCCAAATCAGATGTTCTCTCCTTTGACATGGTTCAGAATATCTTCCCCGACAAGAACAAGGACTATGTGATCTCCACAGGCGAGCAGGACATCGTTCTCGTTAAGGAGATCAAACCCAACACTGATATCCGTGAGATCGAAAAGATTGCAAAGAGCATCGCGGACACACTGAATTCCGAATTCTATGTAAAGGTTTCCATCGGTATCGGTACAGTTGTGGACAATATCAAGGATCTGGCTCGTTCCTATAAGGAAGCACAGGTTGCTCTCGAGGTCGGCAAGGTGTTCGATACGGAAAAGAATATTCTCAGCTTCGAGAATCTGGGCATCGGCAGACTGATTTATCAGCTTCCCACCACACTCTGCGAAATGTTCCTTCAGGAAGTGTTCAAGAACGGCTCCCTCGATTCTCTTGACCGCGAGACACTGATGACGATCCAGTGCTTCTTCGAGAATAATCTGAATGTTTCCGAAACATCAAGAAAGCTGTTCGTTCACAGAAACACCCTTGTTTACAGACTGGAAAAGATCCGCAAGCTCACAGGTCTTGACCTGCGCGAATTCGATCATGCAATCACCTTTAAGGTTGCGCTGATGGTTAAGCGGTATCTGACCACCAAGCCCATCAAGTATTGATTTGATTCAATTTAACACATCATCATAGGGAAGGCAATCTCACCATACAATCCACTCTTGTTTCTGCTCTTTGAGAGGGGATGGGCGATTTTGCCTCCTTGTGATGTTTATGTGCGCTCTCTACACAAAATGTACAAAGAAAGTTTTTATTTCTTGTGGGAAGGGTGAATTATGCCCTTTTTGCGTGAATTGTCTTTGTGTATAGTGATGTTGTTTTTGTGCAGAGATTGAATCGATGAGAAAACGGAGTTTATATGATAGATTTTGTGAATGTGAAAAAAGCGTACCCAAACGGGACAATGGCGCTGAAGGGCGTCAATCTCCATATCGATGACGGAGAGTTTATCTTCATTGTCGGACATTCGGGTGCGGGAAAAACAACACTTATGAAGCTGCTTCTGCGCGAGGAAAAGCCCTCCTCGGGAAAACTTGTGGTGGGAGACTACAACCTTACGGAAATGTCCAACTTCAAGGTTCCTTACTACCGCCGCGAGCTGGGAGTGGTGTTCCAGGATTTCCGCCTGTTCCCGAAGAAAACCGTGTATGAGAATGTGGCATTTGCCATGGAGGTTGTGGGAACGCCGAAGAAGATGATCCGCAGACGTGTTCCTGCCATCCTTAATACAGTAAACCTCACAGGCAAACAGGACTCCTTCCCCCATGAGATCTCGGGCGGTGAACAGCAGAGAGTTGCTCTGGCGAGAGCTCTTGCCAACAATCCTAAGGTTATCATCGCGGACGAGCCCACGGGCAACATTGACCCGAGAATGTCCCTCGAGATCATGAACCTCCTTGTGAAGATCAACAAGCTCGGAAAGACCGTTATCGTCGTTACCCATGATAAGGATCTGGTGGACTACCACAAGCAGCGCGTTGTTATGCTGCAGGAGGGGTACATCATTGATGACCATGTGGGAGGTATGTTCAGTTGAGAAGATATAATTTGTTTTATTTCATTGGACAGGCACTGCACGGGTTGTTCCGCAACGGTGTTATGACCTTCGCCTCCATCGCGGTTCTTATGAGCTGCCTTATTGTAACGGGCGGATTCAGCCTTCTTGTGCTGAATATCGACCTGAATCTGGAGCAGTTTGACCTCTTGAAGGAAATCGTTGTTTTTTGTCCCCCTCTTGCAACGGAAGAAGAAGTTACAGCCGTTGGCGAGCAGATAAAAAAGCTTGACAATGTGGCAAATGTTGAGCGTGTTACCAAAGCGGAAGCTCTTGCTGATGTAAAAGAGGAATCCGACGTTTACGATGATGTAACAGAGGAACAGATTCAGGATTATATGCCCGAGTCCTTCGTTATTACATACATCGACAACGAACGAGTATCCACACTTGACTACCAGTTAAAGCAGATAGAGGGTATTTATAAGGTGAATAACCGACTGGATCTTGCCTCCACCATCGAAAGCCTGAAAAGCGGCGTTATGCTGATCTTTATCTGGTTCCTTGCTGTGCTTATGCTGGTCAGTGTGTTTATTATCGTCAATACGGTCAAGCTGTCTGTGTTTGCCCGCAGAAATGAGATCAGTATCATGCGCTATGTGGGTGCAACAGGCTGGTTTATTACTCTGCCCTTCATCTTTGAGGGTATTATCATCGGTTTGATTGCCAGCGTTGCCGGATATTTTGTTGAATGGTATGTCTACGGATATATTGAAAAGATGATGACCACCGATCTCCAGATGATCTCCATCGTCGGGTTCGGCAGCATCAGCCACATCGTACTTGCTGCATTCATTGGCGTGGGTGTTGCGACAGGTATTGTGGGAAGTATGATCTCTCTCGGAAAATATCTGAATAAATAAACGAAACCGGGACAAAGCATTATTTTAGGAATGATTATGAAAAAGAAACAAATAAAATGTATGTCCTCCATTCTTGCGGCATCCCTTCTCCTGATGTCACCCATTTACGGTAAACAGGCGACGGATGCTACGGTTCAGTCTTACGAGGACAGAATGGCGGATGCGGCAAACAGACAGCAGGCGGCTTTGGATGAACTGGAGCGAATCCGTTCTGAAAAGTCCGACGCATGGTATGAGCTGAGCCAGTATGATAACCTTCTTTCCATAACGGAGGGCAAAAAGCAGTTGGCAGAGGAGCAGCTTGATTCCATTTACGATCAAATCGCCGCAAAGGAGCAGGAAATCACCGATACCTCAGACAGAATCGCAGCTCAGGAGGATGCATTCTTCAAGCGTATGGCGAACAGCTATATGGAAGGGAATGCAAGTTATCTGGAATTGCTGGTCGGTTCGGAAAGTCTGGTTGATTTTCTCGGACGTCTTGACAGAATCATGGCGATCCGCGAAAGCGACAAGGCGATTATTACGCAGCTGAAAAAGGATAAGGAAAACCTGATCCTTGCCGAAGAAGCACTCCACACAGCAAAAACTCTCCAGCAGGAGACCATTGTGGATTTTGAAGCGGCAATCGCCGATACAAAGAACATCTACGCGGCAAAGGAGCTTGTAATCAAGGAATTGGCAAACAATGAGCAGGCTCAGATAGCAACCTACAATTACTACAAGCAGTTGGAGGACGAGCTGAACGCAGAACTTGAAAATTACCTTGCCGAGCTTCAGCGAAAGAATCAGACCGTCTATGTGGGCGGCTCTATGGCATGGCCTCTTGACCCCAATGCTACCTATTACTACTCTTCCGAGTTCGGTTGGCGAACCCTTTGGGGAAGACCGGATAACCACCTGGGACTCGATATCGCTTGCGCCCAGAACACAAAGATTCTTGCGGCAAACAGCGGAACTGTCCTGAAGAGTGAGAGCCATTACAGTTACGGAAACTATGTGCTTATCGACCACGGCGGCGGAATGGCGACTCTTTACGCTCATATGACCTCTCGCGCTGTGTCGGCAGGAGAGACCGTATCCACGGGACAGGTTATCGGTTACGTTGGAATGACGGGCTCCGCAAGCGGTCATCATCTCCATTTTGAGGTGAGACAAAACGGTGCGGTTCAGGAACCGAGAAACTACATTGTCGGTCCGAACGGTTAATGGCACCTTCTCCGTGATTCCGCTTCCCAAAGGAAAGATCATGGTATAAACAGGGGTTGACAAGCATAATTCTATAATTGTTAAAAGAAAAGGTTTGAACGGTCGGGCACATCTGATGCAGGCGGCTTCCAAACCTTGCCCGAGTTCAACGTCGAGGACTCGGCTCAGAGAAAGGCATGGTCAAAATGCAAAAGAAAATTTCGGTCGGTGCAGCCATCGGCATCGCTGCAGCCGCTGTTCTTGTAGGTGCTGTAATGACATTTCAGGTGTCATATGTCACACTTCAGGATCAATTTGAAGAAAAATATCTGACAGAATTGAAGGATCCTTCCGCAGAAAAAGAGCCGGTCAGAGTGATCGAAAAGAATTACTCCGAGTTCATTACCAATGTTGCGGATAAGCTCAGTGAGGTGGATGCCATCTACCGCGACAACTATCTCGGTGAGCTGGATAACGAAGTGCTCATGGATTCCATCATGGAAGGTTATGTCTACGGTACAGGCGACGAATATGCGGCATATTACAGCGATGAGGATTTTTTGGCACTGATGAGCGACCTGGAAGGCGAAATGACAGGTGTGGGCATCAGCGTGATCTACAATACGGAATACAACGTGATCGAGGTTCTTAATGTAATGCCCGATTCTCCCGCCCTTGAGGCAGGGGTCAAAATCGGGGATCTTATCATTACGGTCGGGGAGGAAAAAGAATCCGTTTCCGCCCTCGGATATTATCCCGCTGTCAACAAAATGCAGGGCGAGGCAGGAACGGAGGCAGTCTTTACCGTTGCCCGAGGCGAGAACTATGAGGAAACCGTTGATTTCAGAATCACTCGTGCAAAGGTGACGGAGCTTACGGTGATGTACCACGTTTACGAGCCTGATAACACAGTGGGGGTTATCAAGATTACGGGATTTGACTCAAAGACCCCCGAGCAGTTTGTCGAAGCGGTCAGCGAGCTTGGTATGCAGGGATGTGAAAAACTGGTGGTTGACCTGCGCTACAATCCGGGAGGAGAACTGAATTCCATCCTTTCGATCCTGGATTTTCTTGTGCCCGAGGGACCCATTATCCGAATTTTTGACAAGGATAACAACGAGGTTGAGGCATACTACTCCGAGGCTGATGAGCTGGATGTACCCATCGCGGTGTTGGTCAACGGAAGCACGGCAAGCGCAGCTGAGCTCTTTACCTCCACTCTGAGGGATTACAATAAAGCAACGATTGTCGGCACCACCACCTACGGTAAGGGCTGTATGCAGACGACCATGGCGCTTTCCGATTACAGCGCTGTATCTGTGACCTTCAGAATGTATAATCCACCCTTCTCCGAAAACTATCATGGTGTGGGTATCGTTCCCGATGTGGTGGTTGAACTTGACGAGGCAGTGGCGGATAAGAACATCTATAAGATTACCGATGCGGAGGACAATCAGCTTGCAGCAGCTGTGGCGACCTTTTATGAAAAGGCAGAATAAATAATTATATATTGAAGAAAGGCATTGTGAAATGGACAACAGCAAATCAATAAAGTATACCGCCGCCGGCTATAAGGCGCTGGTGGATGAACTGGATTATCTGAAGCAGGAGAAGATCGAGGAGGTCAAGAAAGCCATTGCACAGGCGCGCTCCTTCGGCGACCTTTCCGAGAACAGCGAATACGATGAGGCAAAGAACGAGCAGGCGAAGGTTGTTGCCCGTATTGCCGAACTGGAGGAGCTTATTCAGCACGCCATCATCATTGAAGAAAGCGACATGAAGGTGGGCGTTGTAAACCTCGGCTTTACGGTAAAGGTTTTCGACTATGATATGGACGAGGAAGTGGAGTATGTTATCGTCGGTACAAACGAAGCAAATCCCCTTCTCGGAAGAATTTCCGACCGCAGTCCCATCGGAAGCGCATTGATCGGCGCCCGTGTCGGAGATGAGGTTCAGGTTGAGACCCCGGCCGGTGAATTGAAGTTCAAGATTCTTTCCGTTGAGAGAACAAACAACTGATTTGGTATCATTTTAATTTATTGGAGATAAAAAATGGCAGACAATGTAAAGAACAATTCCGCACAGACGGGAAATGAGGTGGAAAACCTTAATGAGATCCTGAAGGTGCGCCGTGAAAAGCTGAAGGCATTGCAGGATGCCGGACAGGATCCCTTTGAGATAACAAAATATGATGTAAACCGTCACAGTACGGATATCAAGGAAAATTATGCTGAACTTGAGGGGAAAGAGGTTTCCATCGCAGGCAGAATGATGTTCAAGCGCATTATGGGTAAGGCATCCTTCTGCAACCTGCAGGATCTCAAAGGAACCATTCAGGTGTATGTGGCAAGAGACTCCATCGGCGAGGAGGCATACGCAGGCTTCAAAAAGATGGATATCGGTGATATCATCGGTGTGAAGGGAACGGTATTTACCACAAAGACAGGTGAAATATCCGTTCATGCAAACGAGCTGACTCTCCTTACAAAGAGCCTTCAGCCCCTGCCCGAGAAGTTCCACGGTCTCACCAATGTGGATACACGATACAGACAGCGTTACGTTGACCTCATCACAAACCCCGAGAGCAAGGATACATTCATCAAGCGCTCAAAGATCATCAGCACCATCCGCCGTTTCCTTGACGCACAGGGATTCATGGAGGTTGAGACCCCTATGCTGGTTTCCAATGCAGGCGGTGCAGCGGCTCGTCCCTTCGAGACCCACTTCAACGCACTGGATGAGGATTTTAAACTCCGCATCTCCCTTGAGCTGTATCTGAAGAGATTGATCGTGGGCGGTCTGGAGCGCGTTTACGAAATAGGACGTGTGTTCCGTAACGAGGGTCTGGATACCCGACACAACCCCGAATTCACCCTCATGGAACTCTATCAGGCTTATACCGACTACCACGGCATGATGGATCTTACCGAGAATATGTTCCGCTATGTGGCAAAGGAAGTGCTGGGAACTACCACCATCGTGTACAACGGCGTTGAAATGGACCTCGGCAAGCCCTTTGAGAGAATCACCATGCTGGATGCGGTCAAGAAGTATTCAGGTGTGGACTTCAAGGAGATCAAGACCCTTGAGGAAGCAAGAGCCATTGCGGATGAAAAGCACGTTCAGTATGAGGAACGCCACACAAAGGGTGATATTCTTAACCTGTTCTTCGAGGAATTTGTTGAGGAGCACCTGATCCAGCCTACATTCGTTATGGATCACCCTGTTGAGATATCTCCTCTCACAAAGAAGAAGCCTGACGATCCCGAATATGTGGAACGTTTTGAGATGTTCATGAACGGCTGGGAAATGTGCAACGCATATTCCGAGCTGAACGACCCCATTGACCAGAGAGCACGCTTCGCCGCACAGGAGGAGCAGTTTGCAGCCGGCGACGAAGAAGCGAACCATACAGATGAGGACTTCCTCAATGCCCTTGAGATCGGTATGCCCCCCACAGGCGGTATCGGCTACGGTATCGACAGACTGTGTATGCTGCTCACCGACTCCGCTGCCATTCGTGACGTGCTCCTTTTCCCCACGATGAAGAGTCTGGATGCACCTCAGAAGGAAGCAAAGAACGCGGACAAGGCGGAGAAGGAAGAGGTGATCGACTTCTCAAAAGTGGAGATCGAGCCCCTTTTCGCGGACTGCGTTGACTTTGAGACTTTCTCAAAGTCCGACTTCCGCGCAGTAAAGGTGAAGGCTTGTGAGGCTGTCAAGAAGTCAAAGAAACTGCTTCAGTTCACTCTGGACGACGGTACAGGCACAGACCGCACCATTTTAAGCGGAATCCACGCATTCTATGAGCCCGAGGAATTGATCGGCAAGACACTGATTGCCATCACTAACCTGCCCCCCAGAGATATGATGGGCATTACCTCAAACGGTATGCTTCTTTCCGCTGTTCACAGCGAGGAAGGGGAGGAAAAGCTCCATCTTCTCATGGTAGATTCCCATATTCCCGCAGGCGCAAAGCTTTATTGATTTGAGACCCCTAAAATTTCTATATACTATTTTAATGGAGGACAAAAAAATGACAAAGAACGAACTCATCGCAGCAGTTGCAGAGGCAACAGGTGAAACCAAGAAGGCGGCTACAGCTATTGTAAACGCAACCTTCGACAAGATCGCAGAGGCTATGGCAGCAGGCGACAAAGTGCAGCTCATCGGCTTCGGCACATTTGAAACACATGAGCGCGCAGCTCGCGAAGGCGTTAACCCCCGCACAGGCGAAAAGGTTAAGATCGCAGCTTGCAAGAGCCCCGCTTTCAAGGCAGGCAAGGCTCTGAAGGATGCTGTAAACAAGTAATTTTTATAGCATAACAAAAGCTCGGAGGTTGACTTCGGGCTTTTTCCTTCGCAAAAAATCCCATCGGACGTTTTCCGGCGCACCGATGGGATTTTTGTAATTATGTTAAAATATTGCTTTATGCCTTTGCTACAAGCATGGTCTTGATGTTCCGACCTGCGTATGCATCCTCAAAAGCCTTGTTGATGTCCTCTACGGCATAGCCTGTGCTGAGGGTGAGGATGCGCTCGTGGAGCTCGGGATGATCGGCAAGGAAGTTGAGGTATTCCTTAACGTCGCAGATGGAATACTGGGATGAGCCGATGATCTGCAGTGCCTTGAATGTGATGAGCTGGGGAGAGATTGCAATATCTCCGTGGTTGGAATACTGACCGGGAACAAGGTATACACCGCGGTTGCGGAGGAGATTCATACCAACAGGTACAGCGGAGGGGGCGCCCGATGCTTCAAACACAAGGTCAACGCCGAGGCCGCCTGTGACGTTCATCAGCTCCTCTGTCAGGCTTTCCTCTGTTGCATCTACACCCAGACGGAATACTTTTGTTACACCGAATTCTGCTGCAATGCGCTCGCGGTCAGGGTTCACACCAACGGAGATGGCATAAACCTTTTCAACGCCCATGGCGCAAAGATAGATTGCCGCAAACATACCAACGGGGCCGAGACCCTGAACGACGGCTGTCTTTACCTTCTTGATGTCGATGTTAGCCTGTCTTGCAAGAGAGAATCCGTGGATGGCTGTGGGACCAGGACAGGCGAAGGTGCATACCATACGGGGATTGAGCCCTTCGGGAATCTTGATAAGGTTGGAGAGGGGAGTGTAGTTTACTTCACCGTAACCGCCGTAAAAATGGGGGGCTTCATTGACGTTGCCTCCGTTGGAAACTCCCATGTTTACACAGTTTGCGTCGTCTCCGGCGAGACAAAGGGGGCATTCGCCGCAGGGCAGAGCAATGTCAGCGATGACGTTGTCGCCTACCTTCAGCCCGTACTTTGCCGCCTCCTCGGGATCGCAGTCGGTGAGCTTGCCCACGAACTCGTGACCGATGACGGTCTCCTCCGTGCCGCCCAGACGTCCTGTGTGGATGTGGAGGTCGGTGCCGCAGATGCCGCTTGCCAGAAGCTCGGACATCCCGTAGCCTGCAGGAGGGGTGGTGACAGGGTACTCTCTTACTTCAAAGGGAACATTGTGTCCCACAAAAACTGCGCATTTTTTCATAGTGAATACTATACCTTTCTTTTGGTTGTTATGATGTTGTTAAATACTTGCGTGCTCGGTTCGACGGAGAATATCCTCCTGTACAGCTTTGTTCAAACGGGTGAAATATCCGCTGAAGCCCGATACGCGAACCACAAGATTCTCATAATTCTCGGGATTTTCCATGGCATCCTTCAGCGTGTCCCTGTCAACGCAGTTGATCTGCACTTCCTGACCGCCCTGCTTGAAATAAACGCGAATGGCGGAGGTCAGAGCTTTGCGTTTTTCGGGATTACGAAGCATATCGGAGGTGTATTTCTGGTTTACAACGGTACCGCAGGATACGAGAGTGTAGTCAGGCTTGCAGAGGGAAAGGAAGGACGATGTAGGTCCGTTTTTGTCCATGCCGTATGTGGGAGAAGCCGCATCGGACATGGCGAAACGTGCATGACGGCCATCGGGTGTGGCTCCTGTTACGCTGCCTGCGGAGATGTTTTGGGTGTTGCTGGCCATGATGGTATAGAATACGCCGCCGTCACGGGTGCGGAAGGGCTTGAATGCCTGATCCATGTATTTTACATACCAAACGGCATACTTGTCAACAAAATCGTCGTTGTTGCCATACTTGGGAGCCTTTTTCAACTGTACCTGCAGCTCCTCGTAGCCCTTGAAGTCGGCGGCAAGTGCGTCGCGGAGGGTCTCGAGGGTGCAGTATTTGTCAATAAAGACCACCTTCTCGATGGCGGCAAGGGAGTCTGCCACCGTACCGATGCCCATAGCGGCGGCACCGTGAACGGAGAAGTACGTCGCACCGCCTGCGTTGATGTCCATGCCGCGGTCGATGCAGTCGTCGCAGAACAGGGACATGAAGGGGTCGGCGTAGTTGCGGTAGTTGAGACGGCTGTTGGTGTTGTTGAATTCGGTTACATATTCTCCTGCGGAGAAGGCGATCTGTGCTTCAAAGGCACCCATGAAATCATCCATGGATTTGATCTCGCTTACGTCGCCCGTGTCAAGTCCCAGATAGTCTTCGCTGACCGTGGATCTGCCTCGATGGAAAACACCTTCCAGCATATGAGGTACGTTAAAACGGTTGTCAGACCATGCAGGCTGCTTTCCCTGAATGAAATTCTCGATGCATCCCACGAAGCAGTAGTTTCTCGCATCCTCAATGGCGTAGCCGTGGCGAGCGAGGGCAGGGATGTTTACATCATCGTTCATGAGGGCAGGGTAGCCGAGACCTGTGCCGATGACCTGAAGGCATTCGTCAAGGAAGCGGTCTTCCATCTTGCCGTGGAGACGGGCAGACAGGTTGGGACCTGGGATATTGCAGTTGCGGACAGCGTGAAGGATAACGTAGGACAGTTCGTTGATGCCGTCCTCACCCTGAGGGGTTACGCCGCCGATGGCAATGTTTACAATATCGTCCTTCAGCTTCATGAATGCGCATCCCAGCATATCCTCTGCTTCTTCTTCCGTGAGGATTCCTGCGTCGATGTCATGACGGTAGTAACGGTAGAGGTATTGGTCAAGGCGGCCGAGAGCCATGGCGTATTTGTTCTGGAACAGGAAGGACATATGAATGAGCATTACAAGATTCAGCGCCTGACGGAAGGTGACGGGAGCATTGTGGGAGACAAAATGGAGCGCCTCAGACAGTTTGCTGAGCTCCTCACGGCATTCGGGAACCTCGGAGCATTCCGCCATCCGTGCGGCTTCTTTGGCGTAGTTCTCTACATAGACGCTGAAGCCCTCCAGTACCAGCTTCTGCGCGGTGAGAAACTCTACCTTTTCGGGGTCAT
The DNA here is from genome assembly GCA_015064135.1 of Oscillospiraceae bacterium. Classification (GTDB taxonomy): domain Bacteria; phylum Bacillota; class Clostridia; order Oscillospirales; family CAG-272; genus UMGS1696. The sequence continues at coordinate 5,853 of SVSU01000024.1, read as the reverse complement.
CCTTGTGTTTGATGAGGGATGCTTCGATACGCGCCATGGTACCGTCCACTCCTTCGGCGAGGAAACGGTCGTAGCCGGGTGCGAAATGGTCGGAATTGGTGTGGAAGCAGAGGGTGCCGTAGGAGTCGCAGATACGCTCGGCACGCTTCACTTCAATGGGATCCACCCCCTGCAGGTAAAGACCGTGCTTTGAGCCTGCCACGCGCTCGTATTCCTCCACCTGCGCCTCGTAGTTCTCAAAGACATATTTCAGCGCTTTTGCCTTTGCCATGAGGGGCGTTTCCCCGTAGGTCTGACGGAAGGAGCGATAACGGAGAATATTGGCGGCATTTTCCCCCTCGGGTGAGAAGGACTGCCATGCCTCTTTGATTTTCGGTAAGTGAATCATAAATACCTCCTGTTATATCGGATAGTTATCATCATCTTTACAATGTAAGTATAGCAGAGCAGGGCGGATTTGTCTATAAAAAAAACAGCTGAATCTGGACAAATCTGCTGTTATTTTCAAAAAATCTCTTGTAAAAATGGGGCGGTTCTGTTATAGTATAGGTGTAAGAACTCATGATGGAGGGGGGCTGGTTTTATGAATGTACATTGCCTTGTGTTCAAGTCCATGCCAAAATTGGGATTTGCCCATCGGTACGGCACCGACGTCTATAACGCAAATCTTCCTCCCAAACCGGGACTCATTGAGATTACCTATATTCATCGTGGAAATATCTGCTATGAAATCGAGGGGGAAATGGGAATTATTCCCTCCGACAGCGTGATGATAACTGTATATGATAGAAAAAAGCACTATTTTTGTTCTGAGGCGTACCATCAGCATACCACGGTTGGTTTTTTTGTGGATTACGAGGAGAACTCTGAATCCGGATTGGTTCTGCCCCACTGTGTTTCGTTCAAAACCCCGGACAATCCCATCCGTTCGCTTCTTGAGCAGCTGGTGCTTCAGTACAATCTGAACCCGGATACCCCCAGATGCCTCGCCATGCTGTTTGAGCTGCTGGGGAAGGTCTCCGATATCTATCAAACGGAGCTGCAGCAGGAGGAGACCTTCGGGAAGGAATGGTATGTGACAAGGGCGAAGCAGTATATCATCGAAAACATCGAGAAACCGCCCCATATCACAGATACGGCGAAGCATCTGGACATTTCAACGGGGTATCTCAGCCACATTTTCAAGGAGATAACGGGGCAGACCGTGACTCAGTTTATCAATATTGTCCGCATCCGACGGATCGAGGAGCTGGTGCTTTCCTACGGCATGGACATCCGCGAGGCAGGGGAACAGGTGGGCTTGAATGACCCGAATTATGTCAGCCGCCTGTTCAGACGGGTGAGAGGATGTACCCTTTCCGAGCTTCGCCATGCGAGATATAAGTATGAATAACAGAAACAGCCCCTTCTGCGGTCACGAGGACTAGTCCAAAGAGACAGCGGAAGAGGCTGTTTTTATGCATTATTCGGGGAAGTGGAGGTCGAACCGTTCCTTGATGTAGAGGATTCGTTCCTTTGCCGCATCGGTGTCAGCGGCCTCATATGCACGAAGGAGTGCATTCTTGATGTCGTCCTCAAGGTCAACCACATAGATAAAGGAATCGAGATAGAACTGCAGATCGATCTTGAAATTCCAGATGATGTTTTCGCTCTCTCCTTCTTCCCAACCCGTGTAAATGAGGTTGTAGTATTCCTGCATCTCCTCGGATGCCGCACCGTAAACCTTGTTGCAGTATTCCACGATCAGGGCATCCATATCCTCGTAGGGGTTCCAGCAGAGCTTGTGGTAGATCCATATGGACATACCGGACATCATCCAAACTTCGTGCTTGGTTCGTGCCTGATCCTTGTAGGGATTGTTGCCCCAGCCTTCGTAGGGGAAGTCCCCGTCCAGCACACCCTGGGGCATGGGGCCGAGATACCCGTTTTCGGCATAATAGATCATATCCTTCTGCATATCATACCAGATGGGACGCTCATAGTCTGCCAAAGCATTGTGGCAGAAGTAATAGTCGTAGAAAATGATCTCCCTCGTGATGGGCTTCCAGCCTTCGAGATGGCCGAAGATGGTGGCATTGTTGTCGTTTTCGGGATCCGTGATGGAGGCAGTCTCATCCTTGGTGATGGGGGCGAAAATCAGGCGGATGCTGTCATCGAGTGTGCATCTGGAAGGTGATTCCACGGGCCAGTAGGCGAGGGTATTTATGATGACACCGGGGTGCTTCTCTTTGACCTGTGCGGCAATCTTGTTGAGGAAGGTGAAGAACACAGTGGAGATATAGTCGTCGTCGCCGGGGTTTACAAACTCACCGGGAGCATACTCGAAGGGGAGACCGATCTCGGGGTAGTTTTTGCAGTCGTCGTTGTCCTCTACGCTGATGGAAACGTTGTCCACATCGTTGGCGTCCAGGTGGGCGATGACACCGGCGGCAATGGTGTCGATGACAAGATCACTCCAGATGTTGACCTGCTTCAGACGCATTGCCTCGTCCACGGGAACGGGGACACCGTCCTCCAGCTCATTCCAGTATTCGGTGCACTCGGGGTCGTAGATGGGGCTTGACATGATCCACTCCTGCAGATCATGCCCCAGCATAATGCCGGTAATTCCCACGGATGCCTGCTGCTTCGGATATAGGGGCTGATCCATGGGAAAGAGAGATGCGTTCAGCTTGTTTCGGGAATAGAGCGCCTCCGTGGTGAGACAGCCTTCACCGCCCCAGAGAGAGTATCCGCGGTAGGTAAAGGGAGATTTTTCGCGATAATCCGTTTTTTTCACGGTGATGGTGGGGGTCTCCTCAAATACAAGACCTACCTCCTCTACGGTGCTGATCCACAGCATACCCGTGTTTTCCTCAAGAAAGTCGTAGACACCGTTCAGCGCCCCCTTGGCGGTAGCACCGAAGATGTAGATGACACCACCAATCCTGCGGATGGCGAAACCGTCAGAGCCGTACCGCTTGACTGTGCCCTCCTCGGTGAGGGTGGTGAGCCACGCAAGGTCCTCGGGGAACAGCTTCTCCAATTCGGGACAGCTTTCGGGAGTGGCAATGACGATGGCGGTGCTGTCATCATTTGCTTCGGTTACAACGGGCAGATTCGCGCCGCTGACCTTCTCTATATGGTACCGAAGCTCCTCTGCCGCGTATGCAAGGAGTTTGTCAGCACCTTCGGCAACGACGATATGCGAGGTTGCCTTTCCGTCCTCGGTGATGTTGTCCGAGTTGGTGTGTGTGTCACCTGTATTTGCTGCGGTCTCCACTGTTTCCTCGGTTCCTGTGGTCTCATCGGTGGAGGTTGTATCGCAGGAGATGAGGTAGGGGGAGAGGAGCAAAAGACTGAGCATCAGTGCAATGATTCTTTTCATTTCTTTTCCCTTCTTTATTCAATGGCAAAATATGCCTCATAAGATTCCTTAATGGGGCGAATACGCTCCTTCACGGTGTCGTCTGCCGCTTCGTATGCCTCGTTCAGCACTGCAATGAAATCGCCTTCCATGTCAAGATAGTAAACGAATGTGTCAAAATAATATGTTTCGTCCAGTTTGAAATTCCAGAGGTTGTTTTCACTTTCGCCTTCCTCCCAACCTTTTGTGAGCAGTCGGTAATACTCCTGCATATGTCCGGAGGCGGAACCGTAGTACTTGTCGCAGAACTCAACAATCAGTGCATCCACATCTTCTTCGGGATTCCATGCGAGTTTAGAGTAGAGCCAGAATGTGAGGGCGTTGATGTTCCATGTCATCTCCGACCCCATGGCATCGGTAACTCCCTCGGGCATAAGACCGTTGAAGCCCACGCTTGTGTAGTAGCGGAAATCCTCCTGCATACGGTACCAGATGGGGCGCTCATAACGATTCAGTGCAGCGGATGAGCCGTAGTAGTTGTAGACGATAATATCGTTGTCCACTTCCTTCCACTTTTCCATAATGCCATAGATAGGGACATTGTTTGCGTTTTCGGGGTCGTTGATGGGGGAGGACATATCTTCAAGGATGGGGGCGATAACCAGGTCAACATTGTCAGCCAGCTTGCAAAGGGGCGGCTCCTCCACCAGCCAGTAGGCGAAGGTGTTGATGGTAACATCGGGATATTCCTCGGCAACTGCCTCTGCAATCCGGTTAAGGAAGGTGAAGAACACGGTGGAGATGTATGCTCTGTCACCGGGCTCCACAAACTGTCCCTCGGCGTATTCAAATGGTTCGGAGCTCCACGGCTCGTTTGTGCAGAGAATATTGTCCTCAATTCCCACGCTGATGGTCTTTGTATCATTGTTGGCGAGGTAGTTGAGCACACTTGCCTTCACGGTTTCAAGGGTCAGCTCGCTCCAGAAGTTGATCTGTGCGGATTTTGATGCATCTGTGGTGTCGTAGGGGTAGGGCTTGCCGAACTCGTCTGTATTCCAGTATTCCGTACATTCGGGGTCGTAGATTGGGCTTGTCAATACCCAGTATCTCAGGTTGTGCCCCAGATTGAAGGGAGAGAGACCGATGGATTCGTAGAAACTCCACAGATGCTCGTTGCAGTTCAGCTCCGCAAACTTGGCGTTCAGCTTGTTGCGGCTCATCATGGTCTCCGTTGCAGGGTCGCTGTGGGACTCCCGGTTCTGTCCCTCTCCGCAGAGATGCCATCCTCTTGTTTCAAAGGGGGACTTTTCGTGGTAGTCCTTTTTTGTGACGGTGATGGTGGGCATCGCATCATAAAGGAGACCGTTTTCTTCATTTGCGCGCACCCACATGACGCCCATGTTTTCTTCAATGAAGTCGTAAACACCGTTCATGGCACCGCGCGGAGTTGCACCGAAGATATACAGTGTGTCGTCTGTCATACGGATTGCGAAACCGTCGCTGCCATAGGATTTTCCATCTTCCTCAAGGGTGGTGAGCCATGTGATATCTTCGGGGAAGAGCTCAGCCAGCTCGGGGATGCTTTCGGGGGTGCCGATGACGATGGAGAGGGTATTTTCAGCCATTTCGTTTACCACCTCAACGGATGCGCCGCTGACCTTTTGAATGTGGTAAACCAGCTCCTCAGCCGCAAGAGCTTCCAGGGAGTCAGCGTCGGCGGAAAGGACGATTTTTGCTGTCGCTTCTCCGTTTTCGGTTATATTGTCAAAGGAGAGAGGGGATTCAACCGCCGCAGTTTCAACGGTTTCCGTAGCTGTGGCGGTGGTTTCATCAGTGGTTTTGCCTGTATCGCAGGATGTAATTGCCAATGCGGTAAGCAGCGCGGCAAGAATGAGTGAAATAAGCGGTTTCATCAGATTATCCTTTTAAATATTTATTCTGCAAAATAGTTTTCGTATGATGTCTTTATGGGGCTGATGCGTGCCTTCGCCATATCGTCTGCGGCATTGTACGCATTGTTCAGTGCGGCGATGATATCATCCTCCAGATCGACCAGATAAACGAAGGTGTCAAAGTAGTATGTTTCATCCAGTTTGAAGTTCCAGTGGTGGTTTTCACTCTCGCCTTCCTCCCAGCCCTGACGGATGAGATGATAGTATTCTTCCATATATTCTGCAGCTTCACCGTAAACCTTGTCACAGAAATAGCTGATGAGAGCATCGATATCCTCATCCGGGTTCCATGCCAGTTTTGAGTATATCCAGAACGTGAGCGCATTCATATCCCAGACGGCGCATCCGCCTCCCGAGTCAAGAGGGCCCTCGGGCATGAGCCCCTTGATGCCGTGGTCGCCGAAGTATCGCATATCCGCCTGCATCTTGCTCCAGATGGGTCTCTCGTAGGAACGGGATGCATATGAACAGCCGTAATAGGTATAGAGTACAATATCGTCGGACTTGGGAATCCAGTTTTCAAGGTTTGCCGCAAGGGGTGCATTGTTGGAATTG
>SVSU01000023.1 GCA_015064135.1 Oscillospiraceae bacterium | reverse complement strand
CATCCGGCCATCTCGGCGGATTCTCCGACCCCCTCATGGACTGCAAGGTGTGCAAGAGCCGCCACAGAGCAGACAAGCTGATTGAGGATTATGCATTCCAGAATAATGTTGACGTAAATCCCGCAGGCTGGACCGACGACGAGATGAGCGCGTTCATCAAGGAGCACCACATCGGATGCCCCGACTGCGGAAGCGCGGATTTCACTCCCATCCGTAAGTTCAATCTCATGTTCAAGACCTTCATCGGCGTTACGGAAGGCTCTTCCAACACCGTATACCTCCGTCCCGAAACCGCACAGGGTATTTTTGTGAACTTCAAGAACGTAGCAAGAACTACAAGAAAGAAGATGCCCTTCGGTGTGGGTCAGATCGGTAAGTCCTTCAGAAACGAGATCACCCCCGGCAACTTTGTGTTCAGAACCCGTGAGTTCGAGCAGATGGAGCTTGAATTTTTCTGCAAGCCCGGTACCGACCTTGAGTGGTTCACATACTGGAGAAACTACTGTGCAGAGTGGCTCTATGCCCTCGGCATGACAAAGGAAAACCTCCGTCTCCGTGACCACTCCCCCGAGGAGCTCTGCTTCTATTCCAAGGGTACTACCGATATCGAGTTCCTGTTCCCCTTCGGATGGGGTGAGCTGTGGGGTATTGCCGACAGAACCGACTACGACTTGACTCAGCATCAGACCACATCCGGCGAATCCATGGAATATTTCGATTCCGAGACAAACGAGAAGTATATACCCTATGTTATCGAGCCTTCCCTCGGTGCTGACCGTGTGGCTCTTGCATTCCTCTGCGATGCATACGATGAGGAAGTTGTTGACGCGGAAAAGAACGACACAAGAGTTGTTCTCCACCTCCATCCCGCACTTGCTCCCGTTAAGGCTGCAATCCTGCCCCTTTCCAAGAAGCTGGCGGATGAGGCAAGCGAGATCTACTGCACTCTGGCGAAGAAGTTCACCGTTGACTACGACGACGCAGGCTCTATTGGTAAGAGATACCGCCGTCAGGACGAGATCGGTACACCTTTCTGCATCACATACGACTTCGATTCCAAGGAGGACGGCTGCGTAACCGTTCGTGAGCGCGACTCCATGGAGCAGGTGAGAATCCCGATCGCTGACCTTGAGGCATATATTGCTGAAAAACTTGAGTTTTAATTGACAGGGGCATTTTTCATGGGGAGAAACTTTTTAAAAAAAGTTTTCCCCAAACCCCTTTTCAAAAACTTTTAATATACTGGGAAAATAAAGTTTTGATGGGGATGCTCTATGGGTGTCCCCTTTTTTCTTGCAGGAGGATTTCTATGACTTTTACACTGACATCCGATAACGGCACCACCGCCGTGGTAAGGACAACGGGCGGCGAGCTTGTTTCCTATATCAACGACGGCATCGAGTATGTATGGCAGGGGCATCCCGATCACTGGGAAGGTCAGGCGCCTGTGCTCTTTCCCGTGGTCTGTTCCCCGAAGGATGGAAAGATCGCTTTCAACGGTGTGGAATACCCCATGCCCAAGCACGGATTTGCCATGACAAAGGAATTCAAGCCCGTTTTTGTCACAAAGGATTCGGTTACACTGGAACTTCGTGAAAGCGAGGAGACCCTTGCCATGTTCCCCTTCCGCTTTTCCCTGAAGGTGACATACACCGTGTATGACGACGGCTTCGATGCGGCGTTCTCTGTTACAAATCTGGACGATGGTGAGATGACGTTCTGCATCGGCGGTCATCCGGGCTTTAACTGTCCTCTCACCGAGGGCGAGACCTTCGAGGATTACCGTCTGGTATTTGATAATGCAGAAGGCGCTGTGGTTTCCATCTCCGACAAGGGCTTCATGAACGATGCCGTTCCGAAGAAGGATAAACTGAAGGGCACAAACGAGATTCCTTTGATCTACTCCGACTTCGACGAGGATGCCATGATCGTGGAAAATCTGCCTTGCCGTCGGGTGAAGCTGATCTCCGACAAAACGGGCAGAGGGATCTCCTTCGATTTTGATGGATTTGATGCTCTCGGACTTTGGACACCCGAAAAGCGGAAGTCTCCCTTCCTTTGCCTTGAGCCGTGGAACGGGCTTCCTGCGGATGTGAAGGAGACCACGGAGGCGAAGAGCAAAAAATACGCCATAACCATAGGCTCGGGTGAAACCTATCATGTGGGCTACCGTACAAGGGTGATCTGACATGGCGCAGTTTGATTTATGCAACCAGAGCGAGGTCAAGCGCCTTCTCGAGAAATACGACCTATCCCCGAAGAAGGGATACGGTCAGAACTTCCTCATCAACACCAACGTTCCCTACCGTATTGCAGAGGAGTCCTATGAGATCGCCTGCCGTGGGGGAAGCGAGCGCCACGGTGTCCTTGAGATCGGTCCCGGTGTGGGGGCATTGACCCAGTATCTCTGCGACACCTACGAGAAAGTCGTGGCGGTGGAGATCGACCGCGGACTTATTCCCCTTCTTTCCGAGGTGTTTGAGGATGCGGATAACCTGACCGTTGTGAATACAGATTTTATGGAATTGGATCTGGCGGCGTTTCTTGAGGAACACTTCGGGGCTATAATAAAGGACGGCGGAACGGTGAGCGTCTGTGCAAATCTGCCCTATTATATTACCACCCCCGTGCTCATGAAGCTGCTGGAGGCTTTTCCGTATAATGCACCCGTTCCGTTGGCAGGCATCACCGTTATGGTGCAGCTTGAGGTTGCACGACGGCTGTGTGCTTCGGCAGGTTCGGCAGATTACGGTGCCATTTCCGCCGCTATTGCACTCCGCGGCGAGGCTGTCAAGCTGTTTGATGTGTCAGCCGGGAATTTTCTCCCTCCGCCGAAGGTAGCATCTGCGGTAGTGGGTATTATTCCCCACGGCGGCATTCGTGAGATTTACGGAAGCTGTCCCGAGGATGACGGCGAATGCGAAAAATTTGCCCGTGATGTGTCTGAGTTTATCCGTCTTGCCTTCGGTCAGCGGAGAAAGACCCTTCTCAATGCGGTTGGGGAGAGATACAGCAAGGCGGCGGTGACGGGGGCTCTTGAGTCTTTGGGAATCCGAGCTGACATACGAGGAGAAAAATTGTCGGCGGCGCAGTTCTGTGAGATCGTCGGTAAATTAAAGGGTATTTGAAAAACAGGAACAGAAAAAGCACCCCAAAGTCAGATGAGTATGCTCTCGACTGACAATGGGGTGCATTTTTATGCTCAAAGGGTATCCAACAGAAGGAAATTGAATCTGCAAACGGAGATTGTCACAGTTCCTTCCGGATTCCGAATACCTCATGGAGCATATTTTAGTCATTTTTATATTTTTTCAGATATGCCACACTTTTTCGTTTTACAACGGGAGATGACTTCACCGTTCTGCCTGAGATCAATTCCGTTACAGGAGTGTCCACGGGGAAGGAGAGATCCATGTCCGACCGATTCGCGATGATTGTAATGCTGTCGGTCTCATTATACCTGCGGAGGATGATAAAATCCTCGTTTGCTTCGATTATTCTGAAAAGACCGCCGTTGAAAACGGGCTCGGTCTGCCTGATCTCACCCAGCCTTTGATAATAGGAGAGAAGATCCTCGGCAGCGGAACCCTCCGTCAGCTCGTGCCACGGGAAAGTCTTGCGGCAGAATGGATCCCGATAGCCTTCCATGCCAACTTCATCCCCATAGAAAATGCAGGGAACTCCGGGTACGGCAACAAGAATGCCATATGCCAACTTCAGCAGTCGGATCGCCGCCGTGCGGTCCTTTTTTGTCATCTTCCGCGTGGAAAGCTCCTCGTTGGTCAGCCCCTCAAAGGAGTCATCCCCCAGCATGGAGAGGATCCGCACCGTGTCGTGGGTGCCGAGAAAGTTCATCTGGGAATCGGATGATAGTTTCGGGTAGCGACGGTACAGAGTTTCCGTGTTTCGGCGGAAAAGTTCGCAGTCTCCGCGGAGGATATAGGCGATGATGCCGTCGCGGAGGGGGTAGTTCATAACGGAGTCAAGCTGATGACCGCGGAGATAATGCCGTCTCCGTCCGTAGCTTACCTTGTCCGATGCGTCCTCCCAGACCTCGCCGATGATGGCGCCGTCGGGATTTTTCGCTTTGACAGCAGTGCGAAGCCCTTCGAGAAAGCCCTCGTCCAGCTCATCCGCCACGTCAAGCCGCCAGCCCGACACACCCGCATCCATCCATTTCGGAATAACGGAATCGAAGATAAACGAACGGAAGTCGTCGCTTGCCGTGTTTACCTTCGGCAGGATCTTTACACCCCACCAGCACTCATATTCGTCGGGAAAGTCACGGAAGAAATACCAGTGGTAGTAGGGAGAATCCTCCGATTGATAGGCGCCTACGCTGTCGTATTTCCCGAATTGGTTGAAGTATACGCTGTCGCTGCCTGTGTGATTGAATACACCGTCCAGAATGATATTTATGCCGTGTTTTTTCGCCTCATGGCAGAGGTGGGTGAGTGCCTCGCCGCCGCCGAACATTTCGTCAACGGAGAGGTAGTTCCCTGTGTCATACTTGTGATTGGATGCCGCATCGAAAACAGGGGAGAGGTAGATGGTTGAGGTTCCGAGGGATTTGATATAGGGCAGTTTTTCTGCCACACCGTAGAGATCACCGCCGAAGAACACGTTGTTTGCCACTTCTGCTCCCGGGTATTCGCCGTATTGCGGTACTCCACTTTCCCAGTCCTCATCGAGTATCGCCCCGTCTTTTACACCGCACCGTCCGCTTTTATTGAATCGATCAACGAAAATATGGTAGATTACGCCGCTTTGAAGATGCTCCGAAGCAGCGTAATCTCCTGCATAAACGGTGAGCTGCCTTTCGTTATCCCGTCCGTTGATGGGGCAAAGAGCGATGGGGGCTTCTCCGCCGAAAAACAGGGTTCCTTCGTTTGTGTCCATGCGGTAATGATAGTAGAATAACCCGTTGTCGCAAAGTCCTGCTTTTTCGCATAATTCCGCTGTGTCAACGGTCAGTGCAAAGCCGTTTTCCGTGGGCGAGAGGGGCAGATAGCGGTATACAGTCTCTCCACCGTTCCAGCCGTCCGCGTGGATGACCATGACGACGGACAAAATAGTATGACCGAAGCCTTCCGCGGTAATGGAAAAGGTGAAACTTTCGCCATGGGGGAGGGCACCGAAAAGGCTCATGTCCCTACGGTTTCCGTGTTTGAATTCTTTTACGGAATAATCTGTTGTGTCGCTCATATCGTTCTTTTATGAAATCTTATTTTTTCATTTCCTTGATGGCGTGTGTGTGCCAGATGTTTTCAGCGTAGTCGCGGATGCTTCTGTCTGCCGCAAAGAAGCCGGAGCCTGCGATGTTGAGAAGGGATTTTGCGGTCCATGCGGTCTCGTCGGCATAGGTATTCATCAGACTATCGAATACCTTCAGATAGGATTCAAAATCCGCCAGGCACATATAGGGGTCGGCAACACCGCGGTTGTAGAGGAAGTAGTTTACCATGAAATTGAAGTTGTTTCCTGCGAAATCGCCGCGGAGTCTGTCGATGGTAGCGCGGAGGCGGTCATTGTTCATATAATAGTTGATGGAGGAGTAGCCGCGCTTCCAAAGGTCGTCCACCTCGTCGGCGTTGAGACCGAAAATGAAGATGTTGTCATCTCCCACGGCCGCTTTCATTTCCACGTTGGCGCCGTCCAGGGTGCCGAGGGTCAGGGCGCCGTTTATCATGAACTTCATGCAGCCCGTTCCGCTTGCTTCCTTACCTGCGAGGGAAATTTGCTCGCTGATGTCACTGGCAGGCATAAGGACTTCCGCTGTGCTTACATTATAGTCCTCAAGGTATACCACATGGAGGATATCCTTCACCTTGGGGTCACGGGCAATCTCTTCTCCGAGGCTCCAGATGAGCTTGATGATGTCCTTTGCGAAGTAGTAGCCGGGGGCAGCCTTTCCGCCGAAAATGAAGGTGGTGGGAGTATAGGTGCCGTTGGGATTTGCCTTGATCTCGTTGTAGAGAGAGATGATCTTCAGCACATTCAGAAGCTGACGCTTGTATTCGTGCATTCTCTTTACCTGAACATCAAATACGGAGTTCACGTCAAGTGCAACACCTGTTTTGTTGAAGTGGAACTTGGAGAAAGCCAGCTTGTTCTCCGCCTTGATGGAACGGAGTCGCTCGTGAATGCTTGTGTCGTCCTTGAAGGCGGCGAATTTCTCAAGCTCCACGGGATTCTTGCGGTATCCGCTGCCGATGGTCTCATCGAGGAGGGATGCAAGCTGTGGGTTGGAGTAGCAGAGCCAGCGGCGATGTGCAATGCCGTTTGTCACATTGGTGAACTTGTAGGGCATTGCCTTGTAGTAGTCGTGGAACACGGTTTTCTTCAGAATATCGGAGTGGAGTGCGGATACGCCGTTGACGGTGTGGGATGCCGCCACACTGAGGTTCGCCATTCTCACCTGAGAGTAGCCGATGATCGCCATGCGTGAGATTCTGTCCCAGTCGCCGGGGTACATACTCCACAGATCCTCGCAGAGACGGCGGTTGATCTCCTCCACGATCATGTAGATGCGGGGCAGTTTCAGGCGGAAGAGGGAAACATCCCACTTTTCCAAAGCCTCGGGGAGAACGGTGTGGTTGGTGTAGGATACCACACGGGTGACCACGTTCCATGCAGCCTCCCAAGAGTAGGAATACACATCAAGAAGGATGCGCATAAGTTCGGGTACCACAAGGGCAGGGTGTGTGTCGTTGATGTGGATGGCAACCTTGTCCGCCAGATTATAAAGTGTGCCGTAATTTGCCAGATGGTCGGCGATGATGCTCTGGAGGGATGCGGAAACCAGGAAATACTGCTGAGTCAGACGGAGGAGCTTACCTTCATCGTGGTCGTCGGAGGGGTAAAGCACTTTTGTGATGACCTCGGCATTGGAGGTTTCCTGAATGGCGCGGACATACTGACCCTGGGAGAACAGATTCATGTTGAAGTTGGTCATATCCACCGCCTTCCAGAGACGGAGCACGTTGACCGCCTGACAGTCAGAGCCGGAGATCATCATATCATAGGGAACAGCTTTTACATCCTGATAATTGTCGTAAGTGATGGTGCACTTTCCGTCGTTCCAGTTTTCGTGAACCTGACCGCCGAGGCGAATGAGGAAGGACTTGTCGGTTCTGGGAACGAGCCATGTGTCTCCCGTATTCATCCAGTTGTCGGGGAGCTCGATCTGGTTGCCGTCGATGATCTTCTGCTTGAAAAGACCGTATTCGTAGCAGAGGGAGAAGCCTGTTGCCGCATAGTCAAGGGATGTGAGGGAGTCCATGAAGCAGGCAGCCAGTCTGCCGAGACCGCCGTTTCCGAGGCCCGGGTCCGCTTCCATGCCGTAGATTTGCTCAAGGTCGAAGCCCATGTCGGAGAGGACGGAACGGTATTCTTCGGACAGACCCAGATTCATCAGGTTGTTCTTCAGCAGTCTGCCCACAAGGAATTCCATGCAGAGGTAATATACCTTTTTCGGGCGCTGCTTTTTGACGGTTTCGTGGAATTCGGAGCGTTTTTCCGTGAGAAGATCCTTGACACTCATAACGGTTGCCTGATAGATCTGATGCTCCGTTGCATCATCGGGCTTTACACCGAAATATCTTGCCAGCTTTGCTTCAAGATTGGAACGGATGATTTCTTTGGTTATCTGTGTGTTCATTTTGGGTATTACTGCCTTTCGTAAAAAACATACTCCGACAGGGGAAACGGTACTTCTGCCGTAAGAATCCCTGCCGGAGCGCATAAGAATCAAAAATATTTAGTGACGATTTGAAACCAAACTCCGGATGCGGAGATGGTCTGGGTGAATCAAATGAATAAAAATGATTCCGGGATGCCTATTCTATATTTTACACGATTGTTTCATAAATTTCAATATATTTTTTAGCCGAAACGCTCCATGAAAAATCGGTATTTATGACGTTTTTTACTAAATGAGCCCATTTTGATTGGTCGCAATACATTGAAATTGCGTATTCGATGACGTGCATCATGTCGTGGGCATTGTAGTTGCAGAAGGTGAATCCGTTTCCTGTTTCGTCATATTCATTGTACGGTTTTATGGTGTCTGCCAGTCCTCCCGTCTCTCGTACAATGGGTACGGTACCATAACGGGAGGCGATCATCTGTGCAAGACCGCAGGGTTCGCTCTTTGAGGGCATGAGGAACATATCAGCCCCTGCATAGAACTTCTTTGAGAGCGCCTTGTTGTATTCCAGCTTGATGCACACACGGTCGGGATATCTGTTCTGGAGCTTTACGAAATAATCTTCCAGCTCAAACTCGCCCGTACCGAGGAGAACGAAGCGCACCTTGTTCTTTTCGATGATCTCATCCATGACATGACGAACAAGATCGAATCCCTTGTGGGAAGCGAGGCGGGAAACGGAGGCGATAATGGGAATTTCGTTGTCGATCTCGAAGCCGCAAAGCTCCTGCAGGTCCTCTTTGCACTTTACTTTTCCCTCGGGGGAGTCTGCACTGAAATGCTCTGCGATCTCGGGATCGGTTTCGCTGTTGTAGTAGTCTACGTCAATGCCGTTTACGATACCCACCAGTTTACCCGATGCGCTGATGTCCCGGAGAATGTGGTGCAGTCCGCTTGAGTAGTATTCGGTGAGGATCTCCCGTGCGTAGGTTGAGCTTACGGTGCTCACAAGGTCGGAGCAGACGATGGCGCCCTTGAGAAGATTGATGCATCCGTTGTATTCCACAACACTTCTGTCCCACTCGTCAAGGTCAAAGATGTCCTTTAAGAGCTCAAAGCCGTAGATGCCCTGATAGCCGATGTTGTGGATGGTAAAGAGGGTAGAGATGCCTCTGTATTCCTCAAGATGAGCGTATTTTTTCTTCAGGTAGATAACGGAGAGGGCGGTCTGCCAGTCGTTGGCATGGAGCACATCGGGGTAGAAGTTCACCGCCGCCATCAGTTCAATAATAGCCTTGCAGAAGAAGGCGAAGCGCTCGCCGTCGTCAAAGCTGCCGTAGAGGAATTTGCGGTTGAAGTAGTATTCGTTGTCGATGAAGTAGAATGTGACCCCGTCACGGACGGTTTTCAGAATACCGCAGTACTGGTTACGCCAGCAGAGCTTTACGGTAATCTCCTTGATAAGTTCCAACTCCTCCGAAAATTTTTCGCGGATGGAGGGATAGAGAGGGATTACTACACGGACATCGGAATTTCTGCCCAGTTCTTTTTTTACAGCTTGCGGAAGTGAGCCGACAACATCCGCCAGACCGCCTGTTGATGCAAAGGGAAGCGCCTCGGATGCGGCATACAGTATTTTCATGTTTAAACTCATCCTTTCTTTGGTTTTTGCCTGTCAATGCTTCACCGACTCAGATGATCTTTCCTTTTGGAACATAGAAGGGCTGAGCTTCGGCACCGCTTAGCATCTTTCCGTCGGTGATGACCGAGTTTTTGTCGGCGATGACGCAGTTGAGGAAGGCTCCCTCGCCGATGATGGTGTCCTGCATGATGATGCTGTTTTTCACCGTCGCCTTTCTGTCCACCTTCACACCGCGGAAGAGGATGGAGTTTTCCACCGTGCCCTCAATTACGCATCCGTCCGCAATGAAGGAGTCCTTTACATTGGAGGTGGAGCTGTAATAAGCGGGGGTGGAGTTTCTGACCTTTGTATAAACGGGTCTGTCCTTCACGTTGAACAGTGCTTCTCGTGCCTCCGGATTGCTGATCAGCTCCAGGCTGTGCTTGTAGTATTCGGTGAAGGAGGTTATGCAGGCGAAATAGCCGTCGTATTTGTAAACTCTGTAATTGTGGTGGCCCATGTTTCGTGCGATGACATCACGGGTCAGACTGGTGTGATTGTGTGTGATGGCGTCGAGAACGATTTGCTGGAGATATTTTGTTTTCATGACGATGATATTGAGATTCATGTCCGCCTTTCCCTCAAAATCCATGGGATAGGCAATGCAGTCCGTGATCCTGCCGTCGTCATCGGAGGTGAGGAGAACAGAGGTTTTTGCCTGCTCCGCGGTCAGCTCCACCGTCTTTACGGCGATGGTCATATCCGCATCCGTCCTCTGGTGATATGCGATGATGTCGTTCAGGTCTATGTTGCAGATCACGTCGCAGTCGGAGAGGACAACGTATTCGTCGGTGAGGCGGCTCAGGCTGTAATTCACGCTCTTCAGTGCTTCCAGACGGGTCTGGTACATGGAGGGCATACTGTTGGCGTAGGCTGTGATGAAGGGGGGGAGGATCTTGATACCGCCCGAGCGACGAGCCAGATCCCAGTCCTTGCCGGAGCCGATATGGTCCATGAGCGAGTGGTAATTGTACTGTGTGATGACGCTGATGTTGAATATGTTGGAGTTCACCATGTTTGACAGGGTGAAGTCGATGAAACGGTAACGGCAGGCAAAGGGCACAGACGCAACCGTGCGAAGTCTGGTTAATTCGGGAATGTTGTGGTCATGTATGTTTGAGAAGATGATTCCTGATGCTGACATAATATTATCCGATACTTCCTTTCATAAGGTTACTTCTGTTCGTGATCTGCGAGCCATTCTGCGCTGACCATCTCGCCGCCGGGGATGTCGATGCCGGGCTTCAGCTCAAGGTCGGAGCCCACAACGGTAACGTCGTCTCCCGCATTCTTTGTGCGGCCCACAACGCATCCGGCGCCGATGGTGGTGTCGCTGTCCACGATACTGTAATTGATGGTGGCGCCCTCGCCTACGGTAACGTTCTTCATAATGATGGAATCCTTGATATAAGCCCCTCTTGCTACGGTGACACCGCTTGAGAGAATGGAGTTTTCCACGATACCCTCAATGTTGCAGCCCTCCGTGATCTGGGAGTTTGTCACCTTGGCATACTTGCCGATGAAATGGGGCGGATCAGAGTAGTTTCTGGAGTAGATGCGCCAGGAGCGATCCTTCAGGTCGAATTCGGGGTCGTCGCCGAGGAGGTCCATGTTGGCTTCCCAGAGTGAGGAGATGGTTCCCACATCCTTCCAATAACCCGAGAAGGGGAAAGCGTACATGCTGCATCCGTCCTCAAGCATTTTCGGGATAATGTTTTTGCCGAAGTCCTTTGCGGAGTGGGGGTCTGCCTCGTCCTCGATAAGGTATTTTTCAAGGATCTTCTTGTTGAAGATGTAGATACCCATTGATGCCTTTGTGCTCTTCGGCTGCTTGGGCTTTTCTTCAAATTCGATGATTTTCAGATCGTCGTCGGTGTTCATAATGCCGAAGCGGCTTGCTTCCTCAAGGGGAACGTTGAGCACAGCGATTGTGCAGTCTGCACCCGTCGCTTTATGAGCATCCAGCATCTTTGCGTAGTCCATTTTGTAAATGTGGTCGCCCGACAGAATCAGAACGTAGTCGGGATCGTAACGATTGATAAAACTCAGGTTCTGGTAGATGGCGTTTGCCGTACCCTTATACCAGTCCGCGCCTGCTTTGCCCTGATAGGGAGGAAGGACGGTGACACCGCTTGCCGCACGGTCCAGGTCCCACGGCTTGCCCGACCCGATGTATTCGTTGAGCACAAGGGGCTGGTACTGGGTCAGAACACCCACGGTGTAGATACCGGAGTTGACGCAGTTGGAGAGGGGAAAGTCAATGATGCGGTACTTTCCGCCGAAGGGGACGGCAGGCTTGGCTGTCTTTTCCGTAAGGGTGTAGAGTCGGCTGCCCTGACCGCCCGCGAGCAGCATGGCAACGCATTCCTGTTTCTTGTACATGATGCAACCTCGTTTATATAGTATGTTATTTGAGTTTATTTAATGTTGATTTGGAGAATCAGTTGTTGAGCTGTTTTCTGAAGATCACGCCTCCCATTGCGGGAAGATTGATTCGGATCTCGTTCTGCTTGTCGCCGTATTGGTTGATGCCTGTGATGGTACGGACTGCGGCTTCGTTCAGTCTGTTCTTGCCGCCGAATTCATAGCGATCCGTGGTCATGATCTCCTCGTAACGACCCATTTTCGGCACTCTCAGAGGGAAGTTCTCTCGCACAACGGGTGAGAAATTGAGAGCGACGATGACCTCATGGCCCTTTTTGTCTTTCCGTTTGTATGCGATCACGTTAATGTCGGCGAGATCGGGCTCTATCCACTCAAAACCGTCCCACGAGTCGTCGATATCCCAAAGGGCGGCGGTTTCAAGGTAGAGATGATTCATCGCCTTTACAAAACGCTGCATTTCGATGTGCCTGGGGTAGTCAAGCATGAACCACTCAAGCTCATTTTCGTAGTCCCATTCCCTGAATTGGGCGAATTCCGTGCCCATGAAGGTCAGTTTCTTGCCCGGCATGGTCATCATATACATGAGGAAGGTTCGCATTCCCGCGAATTTGTCGTCATACTCGCCGAACATTTTGTCAACCAAGGATTTCTTTCCGTGAACCACCTCGTCGTGGGAGATGGGGAGAATGTAGTTTTCGCTGAAGGCGTACATGAGAGGGAAGGTGAGCTTGTTGTGGATATACTTTCTGTGTACGGGGTCTGTCTGAACGTACTCAAACATATCGTTGGCAAATCCCATATTCCACTTGAAGTTGAATCCGAGCCCGCCCACGGAAACGGGCTTTGTGATCATGGGCCAGGCGGTGGATTCCTCGGCGATCATCAGTATATCGGGGAATTCCGCGAAAACGGCGGTGTTCAGCTTCTTGAAGAATGCAATGGCTTCAAGATTGTGGTTTGTTCCCTCTGTGTTCGGGATCCATTCGCCCGGTTTTCTGTCGTAATCGAGATACAGCATGGAGGCTACCGCGTCAACACGGAGACCGTCCGCATGGTAATTCCGCATCCAGAACAGAGCGTTTGAGACAAGGAAAGACTGCACCTCGGGGCGTCCCACGTCAAAGTATCGTGTACCCCAGCCCTCGTTTTCAATGCGGTCTTTACCCTGGTATTCGTACAGGGGCTGGCCGTCAAACTCGTAGAGCCCGTGTCTGTCCTTGGGGAAATGAGCCGGAACCCAGTCGAGGATGACACCGATGCCGTTTTGATGCATTTTGTCAACGAAATATTTAAAATCGTCGGGGGTGCCGTAACGGGATGTGGGAGCATAGTAACCGCATACCTGATAGCCCCAGGAGCCGTCAAAGGGATGCTCCATAATGGGCAGAAGCTCAACATGAGTGTATCCCATTTCACGGACATAGGGAGCCAGCCTGTCTGCGATCTCGCGGTAGTTGAGATAGTGCTCTCCGTCACGGTTGCACTTGCTGTCCAGGGTGCGCCATGATGCGAGATGTACCTCGTAGATGTTGAGGGGGGCGCTGTAAAAATGGTTTACCTTCGGCTTGAATCCTCGCTGCTTTGGGCAGACCGTGTTGAGACGCTGCTTCATCCACTGACTGTCGCTCCAGGTGTAATCCGATGCGTCACAGATGATGGATGCGGTGTTTTTCAGAGTTTCGGAGGCAAAAGCGTAGGGGTCGGATTTGAGATGGGTAATTCCATCCCTGCCTGTTACAGCGTATTTGTAGAATTTTCCGTCAAGGGATTCCTCGGATTCAATAACCGCTTCCCAGATTCCCTCGGTGATTTTTGTCATATCGATTCTGTCTGTCCAGTTTGTGAAATCTCCCACCACGCCGATGGAAACGGCGTTGGGAGCCCATACCCGGAAGGTGTAGCGGCACAGCTCCTTTTCGGGATCAACGGTTTTGTGAACGCCCATGAAGTCGTAGGCGTAGAAATTTGTGCCCTGATGGAATAAATAAGCGGGCAGCGAAGCCTCGGGAGGCAGGATTGGCAGATTTGCCGTGTTCATTGTTGTGCTCATATTTGAAGGTCCTTTCGCTTCATGGAACTATTATACTTTACCCACGGTGGGGAATGCAATCAAATTCGGGTGCCGTTTTGTGGAATTTTAGGTGAAAAAATGAGGATTCCCGAAATAATCTGCCGCATTTGTCCGAAAAACATTGGGTATTCGGGAATACGGTAATCATTTTTTTATGGAATTTAGAGTAACATCACACAAATATAATAACCGAATCATGTTGATTCTACTCATATTGTGATGGATTCTTTATCATTGTTTTTTGTTACGTTCATTATACCATAAATTTCAAAAAATAGGTAGGTGCACAACGGTTTTTTGTTTATTTTGACGATATATTTTAATGCAGTGGCGTTTTGCACAAAAAAAGGTTTGTTGACAGGTGATAACACGGGTTTTGTTGTTGGATTTAACAACAAAAAAGCTTTGTTTTTTTGAGGTCATGGAAATAAGGGGCAGAAAAACGACATATTGCACAAACGGGGCAAGGTGTGATTGTGCAGAAACATTATAAAACTTGTCGTGTTATACAGTTGACGCCATTTTAAATGCATGGTTTGCTGTATATCTCCACGGAAAAAAGGCTGCCTCTTCCGCATAGTCGATGCCGATTCTCGGGCTTTCCGATATGCCGTGAGTTGGGGTGATTCCCATGTCGGCTACGAATAATTGGGAGCCGGGCAAGCACATATCGGTCCGGTCAAGCTCCCTGTGGATATTCATTGCGGTGCACAGCTTTCCGGGGCCGTCCGTCAGCTTGTGGGGCGACTTCCTGTATCGGTCGGGATCGAGGGGAGTGCGCCGCTTTCCGAAGGTGCTCACATTGCAGAGCATTTTGTCGAAGCCCGAGAGTGGAACAACGCCGCGTATCAGAACAGCCTCGGGATTATCCCTTTTGTTTGCCGTGATGTTCATGCAGGAATAGATTCCGTAAATGAGATAAACATAAGCGTGACCGCCTTCGAGGTACATGGTTTCGGTGCGCGCCGTTCTCCGCCCTCCGTAAGCATGGGATGCCTTGTCGGTTATTCCCATGTATGCTTCGGTTTCGGAGATTATTCCCGCGACGATGTCCTCACCCACACGGCGGACGAGAACCTTTCCGATAAGGGAACGGGCAAGGGCGAGACCGTCGGTGAGATAGTATTCTCGGGGGAGTATGTTTGAGTAAAAAGAATGTTTGTCCATATTCACCTCAAAAAATTAAGGCAGGGAAAAACCTGCCTTGTTGGAGTGGGAATAATGTGTAACTATAACCGTAAGCGAACCATCCCACTTTTGAGAATTTCCTTTTCGGCTGTCAGTCGAATGCCAAAGGGGTGGTGGGAATGCCTACTCTGGGAGATGCCATCATGGGGGCTACGGTTTCTCTCCATTTGTTGTAATGGGCGGTTTCTTTGTGTGCAGCCGCTGCCGCTTCGTTTGCGTAAACCTCATAAAGGATAAATTTGTTCGGATCCTTGTTGTCGCGGAGCAGATCAAAACGAACGTTTTCGGGCTCGCGGCGTGAATTTTCGTGATTGTATTTTGTAATTTCAATAAAAGCATCAACGCACTCGGGAAGCACGTCGATCATAACAACGGTAGCTATCATGATGTTGTCCCTTTCTTATGTATGGATTTGTTTGGATTACTCTGCGCTGAGGATCTTGAAGAATTCCAGTTCTTCTCCATCGGGACCGTATACGAATGCACAGTTCAGCGTAACCTTAACGGGGGCGGAGTCAACGGGAACCACAACGGGTGCGGATTTCGGCTTTGCTCCTGCCTTGAGGGCGGTTTCGTATGCGGCATCTACATCATCCACCTTCATTGCGAAGTGGAAGAAACGCGGATTTGATTGATCTTCCCCGGTTCCGCCTGCGAAAAGCTCAAGGATTCCGCCGTCTCCGAGATCCAGCATGGCAGCGCGGCTGTCACCCTCACCCCATGCCGTATAGAGCTTCAAGCCCAGCCCATCTGTGTAGAATTTGTATGAGGCATCAAAGTCAGCCGCCTTCAGTGCAATATGATGGAATCCCATTCCCTTGATTGTTTCGTTTGCCATAAGTATCTCTCCTTATCCTTGATTATCTGTAAAACCGAACGCTGGCAACCACTTTGCCGAGGATCATCAAACTGTTGACGATGATGGGCAGCATGGTCTTGTTTTCGGGTTGGAGGCGGAAGTGACCGTCCTCCTTATAGAAGGTTTTAACCGTTGCTTCGTCATCGATGAGGGCGACTACGATATCTCCGTTTTCGGCAGTGGAGGTTTTTTCGATGATGACGATATCGCCGTCGTGAATGCCTGCCTCGATCATGCTGGTACCCGAAACGCGAAGGGCGAAAAGATCGTTTTCGGGTTTGCGGTAAAGCCCTGCCGGGTACTGGATGTAGCCCTCGTAATTCTCTACGGCAAGAATGGGCTGACCGGCGGTGACTCTGCCGATGAGGGGGACCATTCCGCTGTTTTCGTCGGGGTTGTAGTCCTCGGGCATCAGTCCCTCAATGCGGAGGGTGCGGCTTTTGCCGTTTTCTTTCTGGATATAACCCTTTCTCTCCAAGCGCTCAAGATAAGTGTGTACCGTGGAGGTACTCTTGATCCCGAGGGCGGTTCTGATGTCACGGATGGAGGGAGAATATCCGTTTTTTCTGATGTTTTCTTTTATATAGTCGAAAATCAACTGCTCTTTTTGGTCGAGTGTTGTCATGGCGGCTCCTTTCGTTGATTACAGTAAATTAAAACACAATATTATACGTTATTTTACAAAACAAAACGATATTTTATCTTCCACTTCATTATACCACGTTTGTTCCTTTGTGTAAACGCCTGTTCTTTTTAATTAACAAAAAATTCATATCTCCCGAGGCGATTTAAAACAAGTTTCGAAAGGAAAGATAAAAAAGGAAAGATGTGACGAAATGTGGGGGAATTATATGAGGTTCGTTGTCAAATTCACAAGAACGAAGGGAGGGGGCGGGGGGTGTATGAATAAAATGTAAAATCAAAAAAGACACAGTTCCTTCATTGAAAAATCTTTAAATTTCGTGTATAATATAGTAGCACTGAAAAAATGGCTAAAAATAGATTTGTGATATAAAGGAGAAATGAAAATGACTACCAACAAGTATGTTCTTTCATGGATTGATGAAATGGCAGCCATGACACAGCCCGATCGTATCGTATGGATCGACGGCAGCGAGGAACAGGCGGAGGCTCTCCGTGCTGAGGCTTGCTCCACAGGCGAGATGATCAAGCTGAACCAGGATAAGCTGCCCGGCTGCTACCTGCACAGAACCGCTGTAAACGACGTTGCAAGAGTCGAAGGCAGAACCTTCATCTGCACTTCCAAGAAGGAAGACGCGGGCAACATCAACAACTGGATGGATCCCGCTGAATGCTACGAAAAGCTTTCCAAGCTGTACAAGGGCGCAATGAAGGGCAGAACAATGTATGTTATCCCCTATTCCATGGGTATTGTAGGCTCCGACTTTGCAAAGTACGGCATTGAACTGACCGACTCCATCTACGTTGTACTGAATATGCTCATTATGACAAGAGTAGGTACCAACGTTCTGGAAGCTCTCGGTGACAGTGCGGACTATATCAAGGGTCTCCATGCAAAGGCAGATCTTGATGAAGAAAACCGTTACATCGTACATTTCCCCGAGGACAACACCATCTGGTCCGTCAACTCCGGTTACGGCGGAAACGTTCTTCTCGGAAAGAAGTGCTTCGCTCTCCGTATTGCATCCTACCTGGGTCGTAAGGAAGGCTGGATGGCTGAGCATATGCTGATCCTCGGCGTGGAATACCCCAATGGCGAGATCAAGTATATCTCCGCTGCATTCCCCTCTGCCTGCGGTAAGACAAACCTTGCAATGCTCATTCCTCCGGAAATTTACGGCAAGAAGGGCTACAAGGTATGGTGCGTAGGTGACGACATTGCATGGCTCCGTGTTGGCAAGGACGGCAGACTGTGGGCAGTAAACCCCGAGAACGGCTTCTTCGGTGTGGCTCCCGGTACAAACGACAAGTCCAACCCCAACGCTCTTGCTACCACAATGAAGGATACCATCTTCACCAATGTTGTTCATAACACAGCAGAGAACACAGTATGGTGGGAAGGTCTCGATAAGAATCCCCCGGCAGAAGCAATCGACTGGAAGGGCAACGTTTGGGACTTCAACAAGTTCGACAAGGCCGACAAGTCTACCTGCGGCGCTCATCCCAACTCCAGATTCACTGCAAAGGCGATCAACTGCCCCTGCCTTTCCAAGGAATTTGACAATCCCGCAGGTGTTCCCATCTCCGCAATCGTATTCGGCGGACGCCGTGCAAAGACAGCTCCTCTGGTATACCAGTCCACAAGCTGGCAGCACGGTACATTCGTTGGTTCCATCATGGCTTCCGAAACAACAGCAGCTGCAGCAGGTGCCGTAGGTGTTGTTCGCCGCGACCCCATGGCAATGCGTCCCTTCACAGGCTACAACATGGGCGACTACTTCAAGCACTGGCTTGAAATGGGCAAGAAGATTCCCAACGCACCCAAGATTTTCCATGTAAACTGGTTCCGTACCGATGACGAAGGCAACTTCATTTGGCCCGGCTTCGGCGACAACATGAGAGTTCTTCTGTGGATCCTGGACCGCTGCGAAGGTAAGGTTGACGCAGACCTTACTGCTATCGGTTATGTGCCCAAGGCAGAGGACATCAACATCGAAGGTCTCGACGGCATCACTCTCGACACCATTCGTGACCTTGTTTCCGTTGACACCGAGTCCTGGAAGGCAGACCTTGCAAATATCAAGGAGTTCTACGCTCTCATCGGAGACAGAGTTCCTGCTGAAATGTTTGAGGAACTGAAGGGTCTGGAAGAGAGACTGGGTTAATTGAAAAAGCGATAAATGAGGGGGGAACTTTTGAAAAAGGGGGTCCTCCCTCGAATTCCCACCTCAAAAACTTTTATGATGATATAAATATAGGCTGTACGTTGGATTTTACCGTACAGCCTTATTTTTTGTTCTGCTTGCAACTTTCTCCCCCACCCAAAACGCCGCACAGCCGATCCCATAGCAGAGCAAATCTGCCCATGAGAAAGAGGTACCGAGCAGGATGCGGAAGAAGGCAATGTCGCCCAGCCCGAGGAGTGAAACGTAATCGAAATACTGCCCCACTTCCACCGCCGCGGCAAAGAGGAACACCCAAAGGGGAAGGAGCCGCACCGCCGGGTGATTATCTTTTGGGAAGATCACCCTTACAAAACAGCAGAGCAGCACCGTGACCAGGATATCACCGCCGTAGGGACGGATGAAGCGGTCACGGATAAAAAGTGCAATGATTATCTCAACTGCCAAAATGATGAAAAAGGCGGCGAGGTACCGCAATCTCTTATTTTTCATCGGGATTATAGTGGCAGGGGGATATGTAGAACTTCTTCAGATCAATGCACCACCTGTCATCCACTCTGCGGAAACCGAATTTCTTCGCTTCATCTTCACTGCAGGCGGCATCGTCAAGGTAAATCACGGGGATGCCTGCGCGGTAGACGAAGTTCATGAGGGTTCGTACCATGATGATGATAACTTCTTCGTCATAATAGTTGGGAGCAGGGGTGACGTTGAGAATTACCGCGTCGCGGTCGCTGTTCATCATGAACTGGCTGAAGCCGAGGAGGGAGGTGAGGGTTTCCCCGTCGTCGCTGTTGCCTGCAAGGAATGCATAGCTGTCGGGGAAATATTCGCATCCGAACACCTTTGCAAGTGCCTCCTGAAGCTCTTTTTCTCTGACGGGCTTTACTGTAAACATGATAAATTCTCCATTTGATGCGTTAGATTTGCTTTAGATATGCTATTTCGTCCTCGGTGAGATGGCGCCATTTGCCGTGGGGCAGGTCGCCGAGCTCAATCTCCCCCATTCGGAAACGGGTGAGGGACGCCAGCTTGTACCCGTGATGGGCGCACATCCGTCTGATCTGGCGGTTTCTGCCCTCGCGGAGGGTGAATATCACAACGGTGGCGGCTTTTCCATGGACGGTGGTGTATGATTCGCGCGCCGTTTCCACGGGACGGGTCATGTAGCCGTCGATTTCGATAGACTCGCCCAGTTTCGCAATATCCTCGTCGCTGAGAGTTGCGGTTATGACGGCGCGGTACATTTTTGCAACATCGTGGGACGGGTGAGTAAGCCTGTTTGTCAGATCTCCGTCGTTTGTGCAGAGGAGGAGTCCGTCGGAGTACATATCCAGCCTCCCCACAGGGTAGAGACGGACACCTGCATCCTTGATGAGATCCTTCACCGTGGGGCGTTCCTTCTCATCGGACATGGTGGTAACATATCCCACGGGCTTGTTTAACATAATGTAGGTTTTGGCATCTGTCCCCACCGGGTTACGGCTTATGGGAACGACCTTCCGTCCATTGAGTATCACTTCGTCCTCCCCGGGGCGGATCTTCTGACCCACCTCAGCCGGGAGTCCGTTGACGGTCACAGCTCCGCGAAGGATCTCCGCTTCCGCCGCCCGTCGGGACATGATGCCGCATTCGCTGATATACTTTTGCAGTCTGATTTCTTCCATATTGATTTTGTTTATCATTGCTTGCCTGGGGAAAGGCAAAACGTTTTGTCGTGTTTTTTTGCGGATAAAGTCAGCGGAACTCTCCGAGAATTTTCTCAAAGAAACCGCGCTCATCCTCGGGTTCGGGCACCTCCACCGAAGCATAGAGGGGCAGCTCGCCGATCTCACGTCCGTCACAACAGAACACAGCCCTTCCGAGCACCTCTCCTTCACAGACGGGCGGAAAGACAAAATGAGGCGCCTCAACGTAATAGGTGATCTCCCCGTCTCGTGGCAGGCAGAGAACTAACGCTTCTCGGTTTGTCAGGGTGACGATGCCGTTTTCGGCAGTGGGACAGGCAATTTCCGCAGTGATTCCGCCTTCCTTTGCCAAAGTTCGGCGAGTGTACAGGGAGAACCCGTATTCCTGCATGGCGCGGTGATCCTTCCAGTCGTCGGGAGCGTTCAGGGTGACTGCCACAACGGTAAAATCGTCCCGACGGGCGGCAGAAACAAGACATCGTCCGCTTCGTTTGGTAAAGCCGGTCTTTACTCCGATGACATCATCGTATTGCTTCAGCAGGCGATTGTGGTTGAGCAGGAGCCTGACCCCTTCGTCACCGTGGAGGGGAATGGTTTTTTTGTAGGTGGAAACGATCTTTGCAAAAGTCTCGTTTCGGAGGGCATAGTCGGTGAGACGGGCAAGGTCAGATGCGGTGGTGTAATGCTCGGGATCATCGAGTCCGTGGGGGTTCATGAAGTGTGTGTCCCACAGTCCCAGCTTCTCGGCTGTGCGGTTCATCATTTCGGCAAATTCCGCAATACCGCCGCCCACCTCACAGGCAATGGCAGCTGCCGCATCGTTTGCGCTTTCCAGCATGAGGGCATAGAGCAGATCCTCAAGAGTCAGAACTTCTCCCTCTGTCAGATAAACCGAGGAGCCCTCCACACCGCAGGCGCGTCTGTCAATGCGGACTTCCCTTGTGATATCCCCTGACTCAATGGCGACGAGCGCGGTCATGATTTTTGTGGTGCTGGCCATGGGGAGGCGTTTGTCGGCATTTTTTGACATAATGATCTCCCCGTCTGCCGTAACCACCGCCGCCTGTGCAGAAAGGGAAGGGGCATCGTGGGCATAGAGGGGCAGAGCCAAAAGCAGGGTCAGACCGAGGACAAGGGCGAT
>SVSU01000022.1 GCA_015064135.1 Oscillospiraceae bacterium | reverse complement strand
GAAGTGCGATAAGCGGGTAGAGGTTGGGGAACCTCTTGAATCATCCCTAAACTTAAATTAAACGCTAACAACGAATTAGCTCTCGCTGCCTAAGTGCGGCGATGTCCCCTCGGAGAGCGCCACGGCTCCGAGCTGCCCCACACGGGGAATGCCCTTATTTGGCATTTGACATCATATGAGTGGCGAACGTGAACGGATGGTTGCTTTTGAGTCCGTCATGCATAAAAAAGCTGCCTTGTGCTTAGCCTGACATCCGGCGAAGTATAAGGGAGATTTAAAAGAATGTCTGCACCCGGAGAAAGTTGCGTGGATAGGTTTTCGGACGCGGGTTCGACTCCCGCCGGTTCCATAAAAAATAAATGACCCTCAGGGAGGGTCGTTTGTTTTTTATATAACCGATGGGCTTAAAAACACGCAATGAAAGTTCCGCCGCCTTCTCTCCAACATCAAACTGCAGTATATCATCCTCGCTTCGGTTTAATCCAACGCCGCACGAGCAAGGAACTTTCCGAGCTATTTCCGTAGGAAATTGCGACAGGGTTCGACTCTTGCAAATTCAACTGCCGAGCTTATGGACACGCAATGAAATCCCCCTCGCATTCTCTCATAAAGCCGCAGTTTAAGCCCAAAACTCCGTCATAACTCAAACCATTACGTTGATTGACAAATATACACATCCATGATATAATATAGTCAATTACGCAAAAAATCGAGGAATACCGCCATGGTGATGGACATTCATTCTCACACATACTATTCAAACTGCGGAGCCGATGATCCCCGTGTCATTATCGAAAACGCTATATCAGGCGGAATCGAACTCTTCGGAATTACCGATCACAATCACGGAATCGGAGGAAGAAAAAAGGAATATTTTGATCTTCTCACCTCACTTCGTGATGAATACGCTGACAGAATTCGCATTCTTCGCGGGATCGAAATCGCAACCCTTGTCCCCTTTGACCTGGCTCGCAATGAGGACGTCTCCATGTTCGACTATTGCCTTGTTGAGCACATTGACCGCCCGGGCACAACGGTTGGAATGAAAATTTTCGATTACGCACACCATCTCGGCTGCAGGGTGGGAATTGCACACACCGATCTCATCGGAATGGCAGAAGCAAACGATATCTCTCCCCTCCTTTTCCTTCGTCGTTTTGCCGCCGCCGGGATCTTCTGGGAAATGAACGTGAACTACGACTCCGTTCACAGTTGGCAGGAGCATGACTATGTCCTCCGTTTCTGCAACTCCCCGAGGGAACAGGAGCTTGTCCGCAAATCGGGCATCAAAATCAGCGTTGGCTTTGACGGACACCGAAGCGAGGACTATTCTCCCGAACGAGTCAAAAAAATGTGCCGCTTTCTTGAAAGCCGAGACATCCCTTTGGTTCAATTTTAAACTTATTCATATCAAAAGCCGTCCGCAGATCAATAACCTGCAGACGGCTTTTGTTTCCGTTAAAAAGCAATCGCGTTTTTCGGCGGAATTATTTCAAAAATCCCAAGGATGATACAATGGGCGGTTCCTTTGCCTTGCCCGAACAAACATTGAAGAAGCAAATAATATTCACAACCAATGCAATGATAGCGCACACACCGGCTGCTATCCAACCAACAAAGGGAATGATTGCCCCAACAATGGTGGTCAGCGTAACACAGACCTGAATCTTCAGCGCCTGGCGAACATGGAATGCGGCGTATGCGGAAGAACCTGCTGCAAGGAGAGTGATAATGATACCCACCCATCCCATAATATAAGGGATCATGGCAAGAACCTTGTTTTCGGAAATGTCCTTCGCCTCAAACTCTGCTGTATGATCCGTAGGAGAGGTCATATGCTGAGGCTGTACATTCACATATGTAAGGGGCGCGTTGCACTGAGGACAAAAATTCGCATTGTCAGGGAATGATAATTTACAATTCTGACAGATCTTCATTGTGTTACCTCCGTTATAGTTTATAATATTTTGAAAAATCGTATTCGTTTTGGGAGACTCAATCAGTCCAAAACCACTTCTTTGCCCAATTCGGCGGAGCGATAAATGGAACGGATCAGCTCTACGGATTTTCTCGCTTCATATCCGTCAACCTCAGCATTCCGTCCGGCCTTGAAGGATTCAAGAATGTTCTCGAACTGAATCCTGTGATAAGTGGAATCAAATGCCATGGGATCCGATGCTCTTGCGTTATCCACATCGGCTGCCATATACTGCGCCGCCTCAAGGTCAAGGGGATCCTCATCCGCAAAACTCCACGAAGTGATAGCACCGTCACAAATCACCGCAGTGCCGCGTTCACCCGTCAGCTCAATTCTTGCCGGGAAACCGGGATAGCAGGAAGTGCCGCAGATGATGGTGCCGAGAGCTCCCGACTTGAACTTAAAAATTGCGGTGGCGGTGTCCTCGGTCTCGATTCCCTCATGGAGGAGGGTAGCGGTGTAGCCTGTCAGTGCCTTTACGGGACCCGCAAACCAAAGGAGCATATCAATATAGTGAATACTCTGGTTCATCAGCGTTCCGCCGCCGTCGAATGCCCATGTGCCGCGCCAGTTGGACTTGCTGTAATACTCGGGTGCGCGGTACCACTGAACAAAGGCGTTTGCGCTGATCAGCTTGCCGAATCTGCCTGCCTCGATGGCCTTTTTGATGAAAAGATTGCCCTCGCGGTAGCGATTGTTGAACACGCACGCCAGCTTGACACCGTTTTCTTTACAGGCATGGATGATATCGTCGATTTTTTCCGTTGTTACCTCAAGAGGCTTTTCAACGATAATGTTCTTCCCTGCTTTTGCCGCATCTATGGCAATGTCATGGTGGAGACCGCTGGGTGTGCAGATGCTGACCACGTCGATATCCTCTCTTTTGAGAAGATCTTTGTAGTCACCGTAGCCTTCAACGTTAAGCTGCTCGCCCACCTTTGCCGCAACCTCAGCCACAGCA
This sequence comes from Oscillospiraceae bacterium, assembly GCA_015064135.1. Taxonomy (GTDB): domain Bacteria; phylum Bacillota; class Clostridia; order Oscillospirales; family CAG-272; genus UMGS1696. The sequence continues at coordinate 19,228 of SVSU01000022.1, read as the reverse complement.
TCCGACACGGCACGGATCTCAACACCGTCGATCGCCCGGAACGCATCAATATGCAGTCTTGAAATGGCTCCGCAGCCGATAATGCCTATACCTAATGCCATATCAACACCTCAATTACAGCGTTTTCAAATATGCGAGATTATTCTTCAGCTTTGTTACGGTGTCCTCATCGTTGGTGAAGTCCTCAACGGAAATGAAGCCTTCGTATCCAACATCGCGGAGCACCTGAATCAGCTTGCCGAGATCTGCATAACCCTTCCAGAACTGTGCCCATGTGGGAGCGTACTTCTCCACACCGGCCTCTGTCTTTTCGGTCATCTTCCAAACGCCGTTCTTTACATGAACATGGCTGAGATGCTTGCCGAGAAGCTCAATGCCGAGACGGTAGTTTTCAAATCCCTCGTGAACCATGTTGCCGGGGTCAAAGAGAACACCAACATATCTGGGGTCGCAGTCGCATACCAGACGGTAAGCCGCACTGGCACTGGGAATGATATTGCCCATATGTGTCTCGAAGTTGATCGCCACACCATACTTTGCCGCCAGCTTTTCAAGCTCCATAACCTTTGCCTTTGTGCGGTTGAAGAGAACGGTATAGTTCTCGGTCTCGTCATATGTGGGAGGATCAAGACGGATGCTGGGGCATTCCATGATCTTCGCCGCATAGAGAACGCGCTCGATCTCCTCTTCCTGGTCAACGCCGAGGTATGTTGCCAGGTTGCAGATGGGCAGACCTGCTCTGTCGCACATTGCCTTGATGTTTGCCGCTTCCTTGTCGATGGTTGCAACGTCAACAGCGCTCTTGTTGAATGTCCAGTAACGCCACTCGTATGTATAGTCCTCGGGCTTCTCAGCGGGGCAGGGTTCGGAAACACGCCACTCGATGCCGTCATAGCCCATATCCTTCATAACCTGTATGGTACCCGGAACATCATATTCGGGCAGGCATACACTGAATACACTGAATTTCATTTATATGATCCTTTCTCGAAAAATATAACGTTATCTTCTGTTATGCGTAAAGATTTGCATCAACCTTTTCGATGGCCTTGATGATATCGTTTACATCATCCTCTGTGTAAAGGGGACCGAGGGAGATAGCGATGTTTCTCGCAAGGATATCGTCAGACTTTGCGCAGGCGTTTTCGTCATACTTCACGTTTTCGCCGTAGCAGCCCTTGCCGAAGGGAGCAAGTGCGGGGTGAGCCATTTTCTGATTCTTGATGGGGTACTCATGGAGCATATTGCAGCAAGCGGATGCGGCACCAACATTGATACCTTCAGCGCACATACATTCCTTGAAGCGTTCAGCCTCGGCAACAGTCTCGAACATGAAGAACAGAGCCATGCCGCAGTCGCCTTCGGTGTAGCGGATCTTGAAGTGCTTGTTGTCAGCGAAACGCTCTCTTACCATCTTGTGAGACTTGCGGCACTTTGCGAGGATATCCTCCATCTTGCTGAACTGAGCGCAGAGGAATGCACCCTGCAGTTCGCTCATTCTGAACTGGAGACCTGCGAAGCAATGCTTTTCGTCGTCCAGGAGATCCTTATTTGTGATCTGATCTGCGAAATGATCGCGAATCATACCGAGGTCGTGATAACGAACGGCTCTTGCGAAGTATTCTTCGTTGTCCATAATCATGGCACCGCCGTCACCGGAGGTCAGAACCTTATGCATCTGGAAGCTGAGAATGGTGATGTCACCGTATGTACCGAGCAGCTTGTCACCGCAGCGGCCGCCCATAGCCTGCGCGCAGTCCTCGATGATCTTGATGTTGTGCTCCTTTGCGATTCTTGTGATCTCTTCCATCTTAGCAGCGCCGCCCTGGAAGTTTACAACAATAACCGCCTTGGTGTTGGGTGTGATCTTTCTCTCAAAATCGTAGGGGTCAAGGTCAAGGGTCTCGTCGATGTCCGCAAATACGGGGAGAATGCCCAGATTTACGAGAGCCATATAATCGGAGAACCATGTGAAGGCGCTGAGGATAACCTCATCACCGGGGCCAAGGCCGAGGGCAACCATTGCACAAGCCAGAGCAGCAGAACCGCTGGATACGCCGAGAGCGAACTTTCTGCCGTAGTATTCGCGCAGTCCCTTTTCAAAATCTGCAACCTTTGTGGGGTTGCCGAGTCCGTAGTGACGGAAGGGGCTCTTCTCGAACACCACATCGGTCAGTTCCTTCAGTTCTGTTGCATCAATAACGGATCCTCCGAGGAAGTTGGAGGGAAATTCAGCGGTGCGAACAGGGGTACCGCCGTTGATTGCGAGCTTTTCCATTTGGATATTCCTCCTTATGAGTGTATAAGTAATAATGTTTATATTTGATTCTCCGCTTACTTCAGCAGCTTGCGGAAATCGGGAATTACATGGAATGTGGCGTAGTTTGCATCGTGGAAGTTGTGAGCACCGTTCACTGCGGTACGAACCTGCAGGAGAATATCCTCTCCGTCAAAAAGGAAGGAGGGATACTGATAGCCGACCTCGAAAATCTGCTCTCTGCCGCCGTCGATAATGGGGTCAAGGACAGTCCAGTTTTCGGAATCCTTTGAGCAAAGCAATGTGATAATGTTTCGCTGCTGATATCTCTCGTTGGATGTGGGCAGGTTGCCGATTGCGATGTAATACCCACTTACCTCGTCGTAACGGAGCATGAATTTGCTTCTGTAACCGACGGGCATGGAGATGATTTTGTGGAGAGTCAGCTCCCCGTCGGGGTTTTCCGTATCCACTTTCAGCACAACAGATCTGCCGTCAAGAAGGCCCGTTCCGTCAGCATCCACGCGATACATAACGCACAGGTCGCCGTCGGGTGTGATGAAAGGATTGCCCTCGATGAGACATTCCATACGCACTCCGGGCATACCCAGAAGGTCGGCATCCGCTTCATAGGGCTTTGTAGCGTGCCAGTTTGCAGGGTCAAGCAGATCGCTGTCCTCCGCCGCCGACAGCATACAAGGCAGACGTCCCAGTTCGCGTCCTGCATATTCTGCGGAGACATAAATGCGTCCATTATGTGTGAGAACGGGCATGGGTGACTGCTCGTAGCCGTTTCCGCCAACGGTGCAGGCGCCTGCAAAGAGATGAACGGGAGCCGTCCATGTCTCGCCCTCATCATCGGAGGCACCGATTACCATATCGCCGAACTCCGCACTGCAGCCGATCATGTAAAGTCTGCCCCCGTGAAGGAACAGCTTGCCCCAGAAGAGGGGGTAAAGGTCGCATATATAATGCCATGTCTCGCCTCTGTCACAGGACTTGAAGAGAAGGCTCAGATTATTGGGGCCTCCCCCCTTGTAAACGTCCATGGAGGCAAGCAGTTTTCCCGAGGGAAGTTTAATCAAACTGGGGCTGCAAAGTGCTCTGCCCGAGAAATCGTAGCGTTCGTCCTGGGGATGGAGATAGTTGATCACCGTACCGCACACAGGCGCAGGCTTGAAATAACGGGATTCGCCCTTTTCGCCGTCCATACGGGTAACGCGGACTTCGTAATCCCTGTACGGGGTCAGCCCCGTGATCTCCGCTTCATAGCCCTTCACATCACGTCTGCACCAATCCTCGTTGGTATACCATGCTCTCCACTCAAGGATATACTCTCCTTCATTCTTTGGGTCGAGCCATTCCAGCGTCAGCGTTGTCTCACCGGGAGCAAGTCGGGTAATGCTTACTCTGCTGTGATCTCCCAGCAATCCCCGATAGGGACGTTCGTCCCAATGTATTTTTCCTTGCATATATGTTTTCCTTTGCTTTGAGTATTCGGTTTATTTGCCGAGCATAACTTCCTTCATGTTGTCAAGAACAATCTTGCCCTGTGCAGCAATGAAGTCGTGCTCGTTGGCAAGGGAGATCATGTCAACGCCGCGGTCGCGCCACTGAGCGATAACTTCCTTCGGACACATACCGAAAGAAACGCCGACGGGCTTGCCTGCTGCGTGTACGGTAGCGATAATCTCGTCGATGAGGGCGCTTACCTCGGGGTCGTCGATCTTGCCCATTTTGCCGATGGATGCGGAAAGGTCCATGGGGCCGATGATAAACGCATCAATCTCGTCGATGGTAACAATGCGCTTCAGGTCACGAACTGCGTCGATATGCTCGATCTGAATAACGCGCATGATATTTTCATCCGCATCCTTCAGGTATTCATCAAGAGGGATATTTCCGTACATATTGGCATGACGGGGACCGAAGCCTCTGGTGCCGCGAGGGGGATACATCATACCCTTCACTGCCATGAGCGCTTCCTCATAAGAGTTGACCATGGGCACGATGATGCCGCCGGGGCCCATTTCAAGAATAGGCTTCATGCGGACGGGGTCGTTCCACGGCACACGAACGAGGGTAGTCACACCCCATGCGCGAGCCGCCATCAGATGATACTCTACCTGCTCCAGACTGATGGAGGTATGCTCTGTGTCGAGCCAGATATAGTCATATCCGAGGCTTGCGATAAGTTCGGTGGTCTGGTAGTTGTTGAGCTGAACGTGCGTGCCGAGGGCTTTCTCGCCGCGCTTGATTTTTTCCTTAAGTGTGTTCATCTAAATACCTCTGAAAAACTGTGTCTTTCAAAAAAATTATTTTTCCAGAAGATCAAGCGCATTTCCGCGTGAGATCTTCTCATATGCCGTGTAGGAAATCTTTCCCTTCTGCACCGCATCGTCAAGGAAGTCGGAGAGAAGGAGCATATCGTTGTCGAAATCCTCGTTGGAGCAGATATCTGTACCGAAATACAGTCTGTCCTGGAATTCCTCAAGGAATGCGTAGCCGAATTCGGGGTCACGGGTGATGGCGTTGTAACCGGAGCCTGCGGAAAGGTCGCCGCAGAGGTTCGGGTACTTGCGCATCAGCTCGGGAATACGGCCGCCGGGGGCAATCTTGCCTGTGGGATAGCCGTTTCTCTCCTCAAGGGTACAGGGAGCGATCTCTGCCCAGAATTTCTGAGAGTGGCCGAGGAACTTCAGCTTCGGGAACATTCCGAGCACCTTTTCAAGGCGGGGGAAGCCGAGATCGTCCACGATTCCGTAGTCGCCGCCCAGATTGCCCACATGGAAAATAATAGGCATATCGCACATTTCGCAGTGCTTGAACAAATTCAGCATAAAGGGGTCGTCAAAATAGCGATTCTCACTGAGCTCACCCACACCGCGCGCACCAAACTTTTTGTACTGGTTCAGGTAATGGGACAGATTGGTGTTGGGAGAGTTGTCGGAGATCTCGGGGGAAACGGGTGCAAACCACCATCCGAAGGTCTCGGGGAAATCCTTTGTCATGTTCCACGCTTCACGGGGAGAGAGGATGTCCTCAGCACCTGCCGGGATGGGACCGTCGGGGAGAAGCACTCCCTTTTCGATGTTGTGTGCATCGTACATCGCTCTTACCATGGAGGGCAGCGGAAAGCTGTCACCGGTCTGACGGTAGATCATCACCTCGGGAACCGCGTGAACGTGTATATCGATTTTGGGTAAAAGTTTCATTGCAATACCTCAGTTTATATCTTCAGATCGAGGAATTTGATGGCATTCTTGTGGGAAATCTTGTCGAATACGACCTGACTGATTCTTCCCTCAGCAAGCCACGTCTTCATAAGATCCATGAGAGGCAGGGGCGTATCGTATGTCAGAATATCCGTACCGTAGAACAGTCTGTCCTGGAACTCTGTCATGAACTTTGAGCCGTAATCGGGGTCACGGGCAAATGCGTTGCAGCAGGTGAAGTCGGAAAGGTCGCCGAGAAGGTTGGGGTAACGGCGGAACAGCTTCGGAACAACACCCTCGTCAACGATCTTCGTGTCGGGCATTCTGCCTACCTGGTCTCCTGTGTGTCTGAACACAAATCCGCGTTCACCGGGGGTTTCCAGCTTTGCGATCTCAGACCAGAAAATGGGGCCGTGACCGAAAATAAACAGGTTCGGGAACTTCTGCAGTGTGTGCTCAAGCTGGGGCAGTCCGGGATCATCGTACAGACCGAAATCGCCGCCAACCTGGTCGGAGCCGTCAAAGGTTACGGGAAGTCCCACAGCCTCTGCGTGCTTAAAGAGGTTCTGCACCATGGGATCCATAACGGGAACGTTGAGCATGACCTCGCCGAGGCCCTTGCAGCCCTTGTCCTTGTAGTAGCGGAGCAGATAGTCAAGAGGTGCATCCGCGGAATTGGTCAGTGCACGGGGGTCGATGTTGCAGAAGGGGATAAAACGGTCGGGGTACTTCTCCGCCATGTCGAGAATATCCTCGTTTGCCTGAGGCATATAGATCTCGGGATTTACAATAGGGAGCAGACAGCCCATGTCGATGCCCATTTCGTCATACCGCTTCAGAACCTCTTCCGCTGTGCTGAACTTCACGAGGAAAGGAAGAGGCAGCTCAACGGGCTTGCGGTATGCGTGGGCGTGAATATCAATAAACATAATTTTTCTCCTGATTTTAAATAATCGGCACCTCAAAGAGCCTTGATCATCGCCTCGGTCTTTGCCGCGGTTTCCTTATCAAGAAGTCCGAAGGTCATCTTCATTTCCTTGACGCCGCCTGCCGCGAGCCATTCCACCTGACCGGTCCGTCTCGCGTGGATCATGCCGAGATGCTCAGCGGTTGAGGGCAGAAGCATACCGAAGGTATCCTCGTCCCCCGTTCTTGAGATCCAGCGCACACCAACGGGAAGCTCGGCTGTTCTGTAATTTACATAGTACGCACACTCATCGGGAAGAACGCCCATGCAGTGAGCAAAACCGTCAGCATCGGTCTTGTTGTTTACGCGGAACACGATCTCGGGAAGGTAGCACTGGGATGCGGAATCCACAACAACGTGAAGGGTGGGATCCGCCTCCAGCTTATCAAGATATGCATTAAGACGCGCCTTTGCATCCTCGGGGAGTGTATCGGGAACATCTCTGTACACCTTCGCTGTGTCACCCGCCCAAACAAGACGTGTACCGTCGAAGGGACGGAAGTTGATGTGGCAGAGGTAGATAAACTCCATGGGGGATGTGCGGAGGTTGGTAACTTTCATTGTCACCTCTGCCGTAGTCGCACCGTCATAGAGTCTGATCTCGGGCTCTGCAAGGAACTCTGTGGTAAAAGGAACATAGTAGTCGCGCTTGCCGCCGATTGCAACATAAGCACCCTTTTCGTCCTCGCCGCAGAGGACATACGCGGAATCATAGCGCATATTGGGCAGCTCGCCATGCTGGGGATGTGTGTCCTCGGGGGAAGGATTACCCATGGATGTCGCACCGCAGTGGAGCAGGAAGCCGCCGTAGGTGCTCAGAAAATCTTCTGTATCAACGGGCTCGGTGAATCCTGTTTTCATGGTGAGGTCATGGCCGCCCATCTTTGCACGCCAGATCTGCTGTCCCTGGAAGGGGAGGATAACAAGCTCGTTGTCGCCGTTTGTCAGTCTCAGCGCACAAACTCCCGTGGAGTATCTGAATGCGCTGACCTTGAAATTTCCCGATTCAAGCACCGCATTTTCGGCAGATGCAAACATCTCGGGATAAACATTTATTCTTATATCTTTCATTTTAATACCTCATCCGACACGGAATCATTGTCTATTATCTTGTGCTCCAGAACAAGGTGCCGTTCAATCCGAATGTCCTTATTCACACTTGCCTGAATACAGGTGTCCGCCGCAACAGCACCGATGTCCTCCGCAGGCTGAAGAGCAGAGGTGATCTTGATCTTCATGAGACCTGTGGTATCAATCGTGTCGAAAGCGCAGACGGAAACATCCCTCGGAATGTTCAAGCCTGCATCCAGCACTGCCTTGATAGCACCGTACGCCATGGAATTGTTGGATGCAAGCACCGCTATGGGCAGTTTTTCATGCTCAAGCAGCGTCTCCATGGCACATCTGCCCGATTCCTCTAAGTTATCGCCGCTGATGAGCCATGACTCCTCCGGTTCAATGCCGTTTTTCCGAAGAGCATCCGCCCAGCCTCTGATTCGCTCGTCCGAGGAAGACTCTCCCTCAGGACCTGCGATCATGAAAACAACGTCATGCCCTTTTTTGACCATATGCTCCGTCAGCTCCGATGCTGCTCTCGCATTGTTGATGGTTACGCTGTTTGTTTCTCCGTCCATTTGAGGAACGTTGTCGAAAAACACAACAGGGCAGTTGACCGAGCCATACACAGCTTCGGCTTCCTCACTCCCGAGGGTAGTGGCAGCCACCAATCCGGCAACCTTTTGTCCGAGAAGCAGGTGGACGGCGTTTTTCTCTCGCTGTTCATCCGCATTGGTGTTGCAGAGGAGGACGGTGAACCCCGAATCTGCCGCTATCCGTTCAATTCCCTTCAGAGCAAGGGCAAAAAACGGGTTTGCAATATCCGGAACGATCACACCCAGGGTGTTTGACACCTTTGTTTTCAGACATCGGGCGTTCTCATCCGGCTGGTAGTTGAATTTTTTCAGCGCCGCAAGAATCCGTTTGCGTGTGCCCGGAGAAACTCGATCCTGATTGTTGACAACACGGGATACGGTGGATACGGATACATTCAAGTAGCTTGCGATTTCTTTCAGCGTCGCCAATTTTCACACCTCAATGTTATAAAATGGCACAGAAGGATCCCGAAACCGTCACCTGTCACGAAAAGCAATGCTCGCCGTCCGGTATGCTGTTCCGTGACCCTTCTGCAGTTGATTCAAACAGAATATTTTATTTTTATCAATTAAAAATCAAGGGAGCTTGAGTTAATTAAAAATCAAGTTCAATGATCTTACCGATGGGATCGCAGAGGCTTTCGCATCCGTCGGGTGTGATCGCAACTGTGTGTTCCCAACGAACACCGAACGTGGGAGCCATGGTGAAGGTGTCAATGTTGAATGTCATGTTGGGCTGGAGGAGGTAGTCGGAGTTGCTTTCCATCCAGGGAGCTTCAACCTCGATGAGACCGAGACCGTGGCAGGGACCGTATGCAAAGTTTTCCTTGAATCCTCTGTCAACGAAGAGCTGATAGAAGCCTGTTGCGATATCGCCTGCGCGAACGCCTGCCTTCAGCTGCTTTTCTGTCCACTCATGTGCTTCCAGACCGAATTCAACGATGCGTCTCTTTTCGGGGGTCATCTTACCAACGCATACGGGCATACCGATGGAAGGAGAGTAACCGTCAACCTTTGCGGAAAGGTTCAGCTGAACGATATCACCCTTTTCGATGGTACGGTAGCAGGGACGGGAGATGCAGTGAGATGTGGACTTTTCGCTGAATACATACATGGGCAGACCTTCATATTCAGCACCGTTTTCGTAAATAACGCGCTGCGCAACGCCAACCATCTGAAGCTCTGTAACACCGGGACGGAGGGTGCGGATAACTTCCTCTGTTGCCAGCTTTGTGATTCTGAGACCTTCTCTGATACAAGCAAGCTCATTCTCGGACTTGATCTGACGGAGTGTCAGCATGATCTCGAATGCGTCAACGATCTCAGCTTCGGGATAGGAGTTCTTCAGACCCATCATCATAACGGCGGTGGTGTCGATCATGGAGCAAACACCGATGCGGATCTTGTCGCCCTTAACACCCAGAGCCTGGAATACATCACGGTATGTAGATGTCTGGATCTCGGGGTAAGAGGGGTTAGCGGATTCACGGTAGTCGAGGGAGACGAACACCTTATCGATGTGGCTTCTGTCAGCAGCGAACTTGCCGCTTTCGGGGCCAACGATGATAGCCGCATCACCGGCAGGAGTGATAGCTACACCTGCGCGCTCAAAGAGAGGCCAGAAGCCGGAGAAGTAACGAACATTAGCATAGTCGGACTCGGTAGAGTTTACAACCAGAACGTCCAGGTTCATCTTCGCTGCGAGGGCTGCAGCCTTCTTAATTCTTTCAAGGTATTCGTCGTGGGGAATCATGATTCTTGCCATAGGGGTATCCTCCTTAAAAATAAATAATATTTTGTTTTTGTTATATAGACACGGAGACGGGATGTCTCCCATGTTTTCGTATGTTATTCGCTCACACCCGCTTGAAATACCAACTTGCGGCATGAGACTTTTTGTCTGCGGAAAGGGTGAACTCCCCCCCTTCCTTTGTGATGGTGCCCCGACGCTCCTCTCCCGTGTCATAATCGGTGAAGAGGTAACGGAGATGAGCTCGGAAATACCGATTCTGTCGGGGATATCATCTCACGCATGGGGCCGGTCAGTTTCGGATTCAGTCCGATGCCGTGATGCTCTGCCGGAGAGGCAGAATTCTTGTACATGGTCTCGCCTTTAGTCTTCAAACAGGATGCTGTACTCCCAAGCCTCGGAATACCAGTCACCGGGCTTGCCGCCGCCCTGACAAGCATCGTTAATGTTGATCTTTGTCATGCGGATCTCAAGTTCTCCCGTATCGGGGTCTTCGAGGAGGTTGAAGTTGGAAAGCTCAACCTCATACTGACCCTCTCTCAAGCCATCGATCACAGCCAGCGAGTCCTTAATGAGAAAACCGTACTCCTCATCCACCTGACAAATGTTCAGCGGATAACGGGGGCCGTTACTGTCGATGGTGGAGGGATCATCAATGATGTTGCCGATCCAGTAAAGCTTGCCGTTTTTCTTTGAACGGTAGAATTGGTGGATCGCCGCCGGAGAGTACACGACCTCACGGGTATCGAAGAACCAAGGCATCAGAGGCGCGAAGGTCTTACCGTTGTCATCGGAGAAAGTGAACCACTTGAAGCCGGGTGTTCCGGGGTTGACTCTCGGATTCCACGCAGGGTTCTTGTAGTTGGAACCGCGGACAACGAGGATCCATCTGCCGTTGGGAAGGATCGCCATATGAGGCTCCATGACACAACGGGAGCTCTGAACGTCAGAAAGCATAATGGGATTCGAGTAGATGAACTCATACTCTCCCTTCTCCGCATTCCAATGGGCACGGACAACGATCAGACCGTGGTGAAGATTAGGAGAGGAGGGGAAATATTGGTTCACATCGATCCCTGCCAGCCTGCAGCAAAGGGGAACATAGGGGAACAGATTAAAGCAGAGGTCGCCGTCGGGAAGGATGAAGAGGTCACCGGCGCCGCAGCGGTTTTTATCGAGGAAATTAGGATCACGGTACTTTGCGGGATCATAATCGGCACCGCCCTCATCAAATTCAAACATCTTCCGCTCTTCTCTTCCGTCGGGATAAACGATCTTGTAGTATGCGTGCATACGGAAGTTATCCTCACCCAGATCCCATTGGCGAACACACAAGCCCTGTTCATGACCGTACAGGTAGTAGAAGGAACTGCCCACACTTACGGTACATCCGCTGATGGGGTCGTAAACGGGAGGCTGCATTGCATCAAGAAGCTCATCTCCGTCGGGGCTTTCGGGAAGTCTGCCGTGACGGCCTTCTTCCTTGGTATCCTGAAATTCGGTTTCCCACTCGCTCCAGGTCTTGCCCTTGTCGGCACTTGTACGGTGATAGGAAGCACATCCGTAGTCACATTCATCGGAGAGCACTCTTTTCTCGTGAAGAATACCTTCCTTGTCGTAGCTGCGGAAGAAGCTCTCCTCATAATCGGGGTTGCTGGAGCGCATTCTGCTTATTACTTCAATCTTTGCCATAAATAAATCCTCCTTATGGATTTTCAGCATTTAGTCTTCAAATTCAATGAAATATTCCCATGCCTCGGAGTAAAGCTGACCTGCTTCCTGTCTGTCCCCGTTGAAGTCGATTTTGGTGCAGCGTAGTTCCAGCTCCAGAGTCTCCCTGTTTTCAAGAAGTCCGAAGTTGGAAAGCTCCACATCGGTCTGACCGTCACGGATTGTATCAATAACCGTCAGCGTATCCTTGATGAGGTAGCCGTAGGTTTCGTCCACCTCGCAGATCTGCAGGATGTTGCGGGGGTCGTTGCCATCGATCTTCCAGGGCTCGTTGATGATGTTGCCGATCCAGTAAAGCTTCCCGTTCTTTGTTGAACGGAAGAAGGAGAACATGGAGCCTGCGGAATAGACCACCTCACGGGTGTCGAAATGCCATGGCATCACGGGAGTAAAGGTACGTCCGCCGTCATCTGAGTAGGAATGCCACTTGAAGCCGGGGGTTCCGGGGGTGGTTCTTGTGTTCCACGCCTTCTCCATGCAGTTGGAACCGCGGCACACGAGAAGCATTCTTCCGCTTTTCAGTGTGGTAAGCACAGGCTCGGTAAGTCCGCGGGAACTCTGCAGGTCACTGACCATGACGGGATTGGAATAGGTGACCTCAAAGTCTTCCTTTTCGGGATTCCAATGGATTCTCGCCATCACCTCACCAACGTGCAGGTCGGGGCAGGAGGGGAAGAAGGTGTTCACATCCACACCTGCCAGCTTGCAGCAGAGGCGCATATTCACAGTAAGTACGCACAGAAAGTCGCCGTCGGGAAGGAGTTGGGTCTGGCTGATGCTCGCACGGTTCTTGTCAAGGAAGGCAGGATTGCGGGTGTTTTTTGGGTCAAAGAAGACTCCTCCCTCTTCAAACTCAAACATCCGCTTTACAATGGTACCGTCGGGACGTTTGAAGCTGTAATATGCGTGACCGCGGAAATTATCCTCACCCTTTTCCCAGTAGGCATCATATCCCTTGCGGCCGTTCATGAGGTAAAAATCGGTTCCAAAGGCAACATAACAGCCACTCGGCTCGTGATATCGTGCTTTCGCGTCGGAATAATCGGAGTTGTCCTCCCATTCATCACCGAACTCGTTGTCGGGAAGTGCGTTGCGTCGAACACCACCCTCATCCTCGAACTGCTTCACCCATTCGCCCCATGTTCTGCCGTTGTCGGGGCTGACGCGGCTCCATGCACCGCTGAAATAGTCTGTCTCCGTCATGGTAAGACGGGTCTCCGTCAAATTGCCTTTTGCATCATAGCTACGGTGAAAATCCACCTCACGATCGGGAAAGGCCTCCCGCATTCGGCTTGTGATCTTCAGTTGTGCCATTGTCTGATTCCTCCATTATTCAAACGAAATATAATATTCCCACGCCTCGGAGTAGAGGTGTCCCTCCGACTGAAGCTCGCCGTTGAAGTCGATTTTTGTCAGTCTCACTTCAAGCTCCAGAGTCTCCCTGTTTTCAAGAAGTCCGAAGTTGGAAAGCTCAACTTCGGTCTGACCGTCACGGACCGTATCAATAACCGTCAGCGTATCTTTGATGAGATGACCGTAAGTGTCGTCCACCTCACAGATCTGAAGAGGCCAACGGGGATCGTTTCCGAAAATGCGCCAGGGCTCCTCGATAAAGTTGCCGATCCAGTACAGCTTGCCGTTTTTCTTGGAACGGAAAAGGTTGAACATGGATGCGGAGGAATAGACTACTTCACGGGTATCGAAATGCCAGGGCATGGGGGGAGCGAAGGTCTTTCCGTTGTCATCGGAGTAGGTGTACCACTTGAAATTGGGAGCACAGGGACTGACTCTTGTGTTCCATGTCTCCTGCACAACGTTGGAAGCACGAAACACCATCAGAATTCTGCCGCTGTTCAGGACGGTCATCTGAGGCTCCATGACACAGCGTGCGCTCTGGGTATCGCTGAGCATAATGGGGTTGGAGTAGCTGATGTCGTAGTCATTCTTTTCGGCATTCCAAAGGAATCGTGCAAGGACGAGACCCCTATGAAGCTTGGGACAGGAGGGGAAAAATGTGTTCACATCCACACCTGCCAGCTTACAGCAGAGGGGAACGGACATCCAGAGAAGGGCTGCCGGAATGCCGTCGGGAAGAATACGGATCTCCAATGCAATGCCGCAGTTTTTGTCAAGGAAAGCGGGCTTACGGGGGTTTTCGGGGTCGTAATCCTCACCGCCCTCTTCAAGCTCGAACATCCTGGTCACAACGGAGCCGTCGGGGCGCTTGAAACCATAGTAGGCATGGAAACGCATGGTGTCCTTGCCTTCATCCCAATACTCGTAATATCCCTTCCGACCGTTCATCTGATAGCAGGAGCTTGTTACGCTGATTCTGCAGCCGCTGTTTTCGTCAAGAACGGATCCGCCTTCGCTGTACCCTGCTCCGCCGCTGTATTCGTCACCGAATTCGTTGCCGGGAATAATGTCACGGTGCTCGCCGCCCTTGTCCTCAAAAATTGTGACCCACTCGCTCCATGTCTTTCCGTTATCGGTGCTGACACGTTGACGGCCGGAGCTGTAATAGTCTGTTTCTGTCTGAACGTAGCTGGTCTCAACCAGTTTTCCGTCTTTATCGTAAGAACGGTAGAAAGTCACTTCTTTGTCAGGATGGGACTCACGCATTACGCTGTCTATACGAATCTTTGCCATTGTTTTTTCTCCTTCATCAGTCAAAATGAATGATATACTCCCATGCCTCGGAGTAGAGGTATCCCTGCTCCTGAAGTTCACCGTTAAAGTCGATTTTTGCAAGACGAACCTCAAGCTCAAGGGTTTCTTTATTCTCAAGGAGATTGAAATTGGAAAGCTCCACATCGGTCTGACCTTCGCGGATGGTATCAATGACCGTCAGCGTATCCTTGATGAGATAGCCGTGGGTCTCGTCCACCTGACAAATGTGAAGAATATTTCTCGGATCGTTGCCGTTTATCTTCCACGGCTCGCTGATGTAATTGCCTATCCAGTAAAGCTTGCCGTTTTTCTTTGAACGGAAGAAATGTGCAATGGAGGCAGGAGAATACACCACCTCACGGGTATCAAAATGCCAGGGCATTGCAGGGGTAAAGGTGCGTCCGCCGTCGTCGGAATAGGAGAACCACTTGAAGCTGGGAGCACAGGGGCTGATTCTCGTATTCCAGCCTTCCTCCACAGCGTTGGAGCCGCGGAACACCATGAGAATTCTGCCGCTTTCAAGGACAGCAAACTGATGCTCCATGAAGCCGCGCGTGCTTTGCAGGTCGCTTACCATTACCGGGTTGGAATATGTAAATTCAAAGTCACCCTTGTCGGGATTCCAGTGCCCTCTTGCCATAACCACACCGTTGTGGAGATCGGGGCATGAGGGGAAGAACGTATTCACATCCACACCTGCCATTCTGCAGCAAAGACGCATATTTACGCAGAGCACAACGATCAAATCTCCGTCGGGAAGCATATACATACGCTCCGCCGCTGCTCTGTTCTTGTCAAGGAATGCAGGATTACGGGTAACGGCAGGATCATAATCCTCTCCGCCTTCTTCAAATTCAAACATACGCTTCACAACAGTACCATCGGGACGTTTGAAGCTGAAGTAGGAGTGCCAGCGAAATGTATCCTCGCCCTTCTCCCAATACTCGTAATAGCCCCGTCGTCCGTTGATAATATAGAAGCTGCTGCCTGCGCAGACATAACATCCACTCTGCGCATGATACATAGCTTTGCTCTCGGAAAAATCGGAGCCGTCGTCAAATTCGTCGCCGAATTCGTTGCCGGGGATAATTGTACGGTGCTCGCCGCCCTCGTCCTCAAATTCCTTTACCCATTCGCCCCATGTTCTGCCGTTGTCGGGGCTGACGCGGCTGTATGCACCGCTGTAATAGTCGGTCTCGGTCATCACCAGGCGAGTCTCCACGAGATTTCCGTCTTTATTGTATGAACGGTGGAATGCCTCCTCGGCGTTGGGGTTGGATGAGATCATTCTGCTTGTAATTTTCAGTTGTGCCATATATCTGCTCCGTTTTTAATCATCAAATGTAATGGTATATTCCCACGCTTCGGAGTACCAATGTCCTTCTTCCTGTATCTTTCCGTTGAAGTTCACCTTCACCATACTCAATTCCAGATTCAGAGTTTCTTTATCTTCAATAAGGAAGAAGTTGGACAGTTCCACACTTGTCTCCCCTTCACGAATCGTATCAACCACGGTCAGTGTATCCTTGATGAGATAACCGTACTCCTCATTTACCTCGCATATCTGCAGGGGGAAACGGGGGTCGTTGCCGAACAGGGTCCAGGGCTCCTCGGACACATTGCCGATCCAGTAGAGCTTGCCGTTTTTCGAGGAACGGAAGAATCTGGAGATGGAGGCAGGGGAATAAACAACCTCACGGGTATCGAAATGCCAGGGCATAACGGGAGAGAAGGTGCGTCCTTCATCGTAGGACAGCGCGTACCACTTGAAGTTGGGGGCTGCAGGGCTGATTCTGGTGTTCCACTTATCAAACGCCCAGTTGGAGCCGCGCAGCACTACCATCCAGACGCCGTTTTTCAGTGTAATCAGATGAGGTTCCATGACACCGCGGGAGCTTTGCAGGTCGGAAAGCATGATGGGATTCGAGTAGGTGAACTCATAGTCCTCCTTCTCGGGATTCCAATGACCTCTCGCCACCAACATACCGCACTGATACTCGGGCCATGAGGGGAAATAAGCCTTTACATCCACCCCTGCCAGCTTGCAGCAGATACGCATATTTGGGAAAAGGGTCAGCATAAGGTCTCCGTCGGGAAGAATAGTCAGATTCTCACAGGAAACACGGTTGTAGTCAAGGAATTTGGGGTTACGGGGATTCTCGGGATCGTAATCACAGCCTTCCTCCTCAAATTCAAACATCCTCGTCACAGTCTCGCCATTCGGCTTCTTGTATGCAAAATAGGAATGAACGCGGTAGTTGTCCTCACCCTCTTCGCACATGGCAAAGTAGCCCACATCGTGACCCTTCAGGATATATATCATACTGCTTGCCCCAACATAGCATCCGCTTTTGGGGTCGTAGAGGGTGGGGGTGGGCTTTCCGCCGAGAATCTCGTCACCAAACTCGTTTCCGGGGATCTTGCCGCGCCTTCCGTCATCCGCATCGTTATACTGCTTTTCCCATTCGCTCCATGTTCTGCCGTTGTCGGGACTCTTGCGGATCCACTGTGCACAGCCGTAGTCGCATTCGTTGGCAATGCCTCTTATTTCCACCAGATTCCCTTCCTCGTCATACCACTGAATAAAGCGTTCCTCATAGTCGGGATTGGATGAACGCATTCTGCTTGTAATTTTTAACTGTGCCATACTTGCTCCTTACGGTTTCTCAAAACCATTATTCTTCAAAAGAGATATAGTATTCCCACGCTTCGGAATACCAATAGCCTTCCTCCTGACACTTGCCGTCAAAGTTGCACTTTGTTATACGAAGCTCCAGCTCCAGTGTCTCGGGATTCTCCGCGAGGACGAAGTTTGAAAGTTCAATGCTTGTCTGACCGTCGCGGATGGTCTCAATAACCGTCAGTGTATCCTTGATGAGATAACCGTGCTCCTCATCCACTTCGCAGATCTGGAGAGGATAACGGGGCTGATTGCCGTCGATGAGCCATGGGTCAACAATGTTGCCGATCCAGTAAAGCTTTCCGTTTTTCTTTGAACGGAAGAAAGTAGACATGGATGCCGGGGAATAAACCACCTCACGGGTATCAAAATGCCAGGGCATAGGGGGCACGAAGGTCCGTCCGCCGTCATCGGAATAGGTATACCACTTAAAGCCGGGGGCGGCAGGGCTGATTCTCGTTTTCCACACATCAAGCTGCATATTTGAACCGCGGAACACAAGGAGCTTTCTGCCCCCTGCGATATCCGCCATCAGGGGCTCCATAATTCCTCTTGAGCTCTGCAGGTCACTGAGCATGACGGGGTTGGAATAGGTAAAGTCGTAATCCTGCTTCTCCGCATTCCAATGTCCGCGCACAAACACCCATCCCTGCTGTGTTTCGGGACAGGAGGGGAAGAAGGTATTCACATCCACCCCTGCCATCTCGCAGCACAAGCGCATATTGGGGTACAGTTCAAAAGCGATATCGCCATCGGGAAGGAGGCGCATATTGCCGGCTGAAATACGGTTCTTGTCAACATAAGCGGGATTGCGGGGATTCTCGGGATCAAAGTCCGCACCGCCCTCCTCAAGCTCGATGAGGCGTCTCACCTCTCTGCCGTCGGGATAGCGGATCATAAAGTAAGCGTGGGGACGGACGTTGTCCTCTCCCTTTTCCCACCACGCGAAATATCCCTTGTCGTGGCCGTTCAGGTAATACCAGTTTCCGCCGGCACCGACTGTACAGCCGCTTTTCGGGTCATAGAGAGTAGGGCGAACACCGTAGGGGAAGGTGGTAACATCAAAGGTAAGAAGCTCGTCTCCCTCGGGGCTGTTTTCAAGCTTGCCGTGGCGCACATCGCCGTTGTCATCGCTGAAGTGAGTCTCCCACTCGCTCCATGTCTTGCCGTTGTCCTTGCTTTCTCTCGTGAAGTAGCCGCCGAAGTAGTCCACTTCCTTTGTTACGTTTTTCTGTTCCTTCACAAGTCCGTTTCCGCAATAGGTACGGCTGAAGGTCTCCTCCGCATCCTCACATACGGAGCGCAGTTTTGATACTACATTGATTTTTGCCATGTATTTATCCTCTCAAAAAGTATTGTACTGTCCTTATTCAAAGGAAATGATGTACTCCCATGCTTCTGAATACCAGTCGCCGGGCTTTCCGCTGCCCTGATCCGCATCGTTGATATTGATCTTTGAGAGGCGGATCTCAAGGTCCTTCGTCTCGGGGTTTGTTACGATATTGCAGTTTGAAAGCTCAACCTTGTACTGCCCTTCCCTTACGGTATCGATAATAGTCAGTGTGTCCTTCTTGAGGCAGCCGAGATTCTCGTCCACCTCACAGATATGAAGGGGGAAACGGGGGTCGTTTGCATGGATCATGGAAGGATCAACAACATTGCCGATCCAGTAAAGTCTGCCGTTCTGCTGTGAACGATAGAACCAATGGGCGGACGCGGAGGAGTAAACCACCTCACGGGTATCGAAATGCCAGGGCATAAGAGGCGAGAAGGTGCGTCCCTCGTCATAAGATACGGCATACCACTTGAAGCCGGGGGCTGCCGTACTGATTCTTGTATTCCATCCCTCGTGTACATAATTTGAGCCGCGGAGCACGATCAGCCATCTTCCGTCGGGGAGAACAGTCATATGCTGTTCCATAACACCTCTGGAGCTCTGCAGGTCGCTGAGCATAAGGGGATTGGAGTAGGTGATGTCATAATCCTCCTTCTCTTCATTCCAATGCACACGGGCAATAAGCAGCGCGCTCTGAAGGTTGGGGCATGAGGGGAAATATGTATTCACATCAACACCTGCCAGCTTGCAGGCAATAGTCATTGTGGGGCATACCTTGAAGAGAAAATCACCGTCGGACAGAAGTTCAAGTTCGCCTGCGCTGCAGCGATTCTTGTCAAGGAACGCGGGATCGCGGTACTTTTTGGGGTCGTAATCCGCGCCGCCCTCTTCAAATTCCAGCATACGGGTCGCTTCGGTGCCGTCGGGACGGGTAACGTGGAAGTAAGCGTGTACTCTCACATTGTCCTCA
>SVSU01000021.1 GCA_015064135.1 Oscillospiraceae bacterium | reverse complement strand
AAACACTTACAGTGCAGTGTGTGCCGTCAACAACAGCCTTAACCTTTCTGATGTTGGGCTTCCATGTTCTGTTTGTCTTACGGTTGGAGTGAGATACATTCTGACCGAATGTTACGCCCTTACCGCATACGCAGCACTTTGCCATATCCTTACACCTCCATTTAGGTTTCAGTACGGTTTTTCAGCCTCATTGCCGAGGCTTCGACACCATACAAAAGTCAACGCTAATAATTATAGCACAAAATTTCAATAAATGCAATAGCAATTTCGATTTTCTTTAATAATTTCTTGTAAATTTCTCAATTCTGTCCAATGCTTTGGCAATATGCTCCACAGAATAGGCATACGAAATGCGCGCAAACCCCTCTCCGCAGGTTCCGAAAGCTGTTCCGGGGACTATGGCGACCCCATATTCCATCAGCAGTTTTTCGCAGAACGCTTCGCTGGTCATTCCAAACTTGCCGATATAGGGGAACACATAAAACGCACCCTCGGGCTCAAAACAGTCAATACCGATGGAACGAAGTCCACCGACTATATACCGTCTGCGCCTGTTGTATTCGGCACGCATCTCCTCGACATCGCTCTGACCGTTTCTGAGCGCTTCCACAGCCGCATATTGCGAGGTCGTGGGTGAACACATTATTGCATATTGATGGATCTTCAGCATCTGTCCTGTAACCTCAGAGGGCGCGGCAATGTATCCCAATCGCCATCCCGTCATGGCATACGCCTTTGAGAAGCCGCTTGCGATGATGGTGCGCTCTCTCATGCCGGGAAGTGACGCGATGGAAACGTGCTCCTTGCCGTAGGTAAGCTCTGCATAGATCTCATCCGCCAACACCATAATGTTTGTATCACGAAGAACCTCTGCCAGCGCTTCAAGATCCTCCCTTTCCATAATGGCACCCGTGGGATTGCTGGGGTAGGGCAGAACGAGAAGCTTTGTCTTTGGCGTAATAACGCTTCTCAGTTCCTCCGCTGTCAGCTTGAAGCGGTTTTTTTCCTTTGTGTCGATATATACGGGAACACCGCCGGCAAGAGACGCAATGGGGCCGTAGCAAACAAAGGCAGGCTGGGGCACTATTACCTCATCCCCGGGGTTTATCAGGGCGCGCATGGCAAGGTCGATGGCTTCGCTGCCGCCGACGGTAACGATGATCTCATGCATGGGATCATAGGAAACCTTTATTTTTCGCTCAAGGTAAGCGGAGATCTCCTCTCTCAGCTCCACGGTACCGCTGTTTGATGTGTAGTGGGTCCTGCCGTTTTCCAGACTCTCGATACCTGCCACACGGATATGCCACGGGGTCTTGAAATCGGGCTCGCCCACGGTCAGGGAAATGACATCCTTCATGGTATTGAGAATGTCAAAAAATTTTCGTATTCCGGACGGTGCCATGTTCTTGACAACGTCCGAGAGAATATTATTATAATCCAATTTAACACCTCATCTGTATCATAAGTTGATACGCAAACACTCAAATAAAGTTTCCTCTGTCGTCTGTGGGAACCGCGCCAAACACGATGCCCTTATCTTTATACTTTCTGAGCACAAAGTGAGTAGCGGTAGAGGTCACATCTTCAAGAGTTGCCAGCTTTTCCGCCACAAAGAAAGCAACCTCGCGCATGGTCTTGCCCTCAATAAACACAGCAAGGTCATATCCGCCCGACATGAGATAGAGGCTCTCCACCTCGGGATAGTTGTATATTTTCTGCGCGATATGCTCGTAGCCTCTGTCGCGCTGGGGGATGATCTTCAGTTCAATAAGGGCGCAGACGTGTTCGGTGTTTGTCTTGTCCCAGTCGATCATGGTTTTGTAGCCGAGAATAACTCCGTCTCGCTCATAACCCTCGATCATTGCCTTGATGTCACCTTCCTCCTTATCAAGCATAAGCGCAAGCTTTTCGGGGGACAGGCGCGCGTCGTTTTCAAGAAGCTTCAGTAAATCTTTCATCTCTATTACCTCTCAGGTCACTTTGTTTGAATTTTTTTAAGTATCTTATCAATGGACAGCCCGTACTTTTCCGCAATATCTCTGGCGTAACTCTTTCCGTCGGGCTTCATTCGCTTGATTTTAAAGCTGCGCGAGCCTTCCTCTATTGCCGCCACAAGGTTATCTATCTTCACACCGCCCTTTGCGAGGCAGGTCTCGTTGATGGAATCCACGGACGCGGCAAGGTCGTGAAGGTGGGTACAGAATATACCGCGGCATCTCACAAGGGAGAATCCTTGAAGCACCTCCGAAGCGATATACGCACCCTCGTATGAGCCTGTGGACGACAGGGACTCGTCAAGGAGAACAAGACTGTCCTCTGTTACCTGCTCGAAAATGGTACCGAGACGGGAGCATTCCTCACCGAGACGTCCTTTATCGATGGTATCCTCACTTCCCGTTGGGAAATGGGTGTAAATTGCGTCCGTCGGACTGATCGTACACTCGTCGGCACAAACGGGAAGTCCAAGCTGAGCCATAACGAAGGCGATGCCCACCGCACAGGTGATAACGGACTTGCCGCCGCGGTTGGGGCCTGTAAGGACGTAGATCATGCCATCCTCATCAAAGCGAAAATCGTTGGGAACAACGGGCGCGTTCAGCTTCAGCGTAACAATGGGGTTGCACAGCCCTTTGGTACGGAAGGTTTTCTCCGTCATGGGCTCGATTACGGGATTGCAGAGCGTACAGCCTGCCTCCTTCAGTTTGAGGAGAAGCTCCGTACCCTTTGTCACAAATTCGATCTCGGGCATCATGCGGATGAGAAAATCGGTGTTCTCCAAAACATAGAGCTGAATCACCTTTTTCCACGAGCGAACCGAGGATTTGAACACATCGTTGATGGCACCGTTGAAAGCGTTTGACAGAGCTGCCTGCTGATTGTCTGACTGCCCCTTACGGAAGGAAACAAGGGGTGCGATGCAGGTCATATCGTCGTTTTTGAAGTTCAGACGAAGCATCTTGTCAAGGAGCTCCCCCGATTTGAAGTGGTCGTTGTTAATGGAGAGAACGCCTGCACGCTCCGCACGAAGCTGCGCATCAAGATTGACGCCGATAGTAATGCTCTTTATCTCGCGGACACGGGAAGTCAGCTCCTTCAGCTCGTCATTCAGATTGCGGTAATATTCGCTTCCCGTCAAAATATTGATCCGTTCCGCAAATTTACGGAAAGCGGCACTTTTGAAGTTGGGCGCAAGGGGAAGAAGCTGAGTCTGAAGCAGTTCAAGGAGGGAGGTATAAAGTTCCACCTCTGTAATGCTGTAAAGATACGCTTCGGTGGATGCCGCGGAGTCACTGCCCATTCGGCGAAGCTCCGTAATATCGTTCAGAAAGGGGATCATCTTATGGAGGATCCCGATCAGCGACGGATTTGCCATCATATCGGCAAAGGTCTCCTGACGATACAGGATCACCTCGGGATCGGAGGTGTAAAAGCTGCCGAAATCACAGCTTTTCAAATCCATAAGACAGGAAAGTTCAAGCTGCTCCTCCGTCTCGTGTGAGAGTCTTGCAATATCCTCCCCGAGAGAATGACGGCGCAGGCTGTCCGCATCGGGATAGAGCAGGCTGATGTCACTCTGATCTATCATTTCCATTGTATCTGCCATATATAAACCTCATTTTACGTTTCATCAAAACAATAAAATCCAACATTATATATTGTAGCACAAATATGCGAAAATGAAAAGGGGGTTGCGGAAAATAATCTGCCGAACCCTTGACAAAATACCGTTTTTCATGTACCATTATTATGGGAGAGGATGGCGACCCCACCCTTCTCCACGGAATTTTCCGCATAATTTTTTATTTGGGGAACAAAATGAACAGAACAATTCTAACCTCAACGGGAACCATGGTCAGCCGCACAAACGGATACGATTACAAGCGAGCCCTTCGTGAAGCCGCTTCCATCTGCACCGACGGACTTTCCTCAGGTATTGAGCTGATGATGCTGACCTTCTATTATGATAAATACGAGAATGTTGTGTCCGAGATCAAGGCAAACGGTCTCGCAGCCCCCGTCATCCACTGCGAAAAGGAAATAGGCACCATGCTCTCCGACGCAGGGCACAGCGCGGCTGATGGAAACACCGTCGATGAAGCGGCACTCCGCACGAATGCCCTTGAGCTTTTCCGCCTCAACTGCAAAATCGGCAGTATGGCAGGAAGCTGCAGGATGGTGCTCCATCTCTGGGGCGGCGTAAACTCCGACGGATATCTTGACTACAACATCTCAATCCTCCGTCAGCTTCACGATATCGCCGCCGAATACGGCATACGTCTGCTGATCGAAAACATCCCCAGCGTCGTGAACGATCCCCACTCAAACTGGGCGAAAATTTTAGACAGCGATGCCCTCGCCGACGCCGGATTTATCTTTGACACTCGCTTCGGCAAGCTTCACGAGCAGTCGAAAGCCATCCTTACCGACAGCCGTATCACGCCTCACATCGAACACGTCCATATCAGCGATTTCGGCGGAACTTACCGTGATTTTAAAGCACTGCGCCCCATTCTTCACCCCGGGGAGGGCAATGTGGACTTTTCCGAGATCGCCCGGCTTCTCGACAGCCTGAATTACAGGAACACCATAACCCTTGAATCCCCCGTGGCTCTGGAAAACGACATGGACATTCCAAAACTGCGCCGAACTCTCGATTATCTGAACAAAATCTTTCACATATGACATAACGATAAAAAGGAGAAGCAAATATGAAAACTTTTATGGGTAAAAACTTCCTTCTCAATACAGAAACCGCGAAAATTCTCTATCACAACTACGCGGAAAAGCTGCCCATCATCGACTACCACTGCCACGTTTCACCGAAGGAGATCGCGGAGGACAAACAGTACAGCAACATCACCGAATTGTGGCTCGGCGGCGACCATTACAAGTGGCGCGCCATCCGCAGTGCAGGTGTTCCCGAAAAATATATCACAGGGGATGCCTCCGATTATGAAAAGTTCAAGGCATATGCCGCAGTTATGCCCAAGCTCATCGGAAACCCCCTCTACCACTGGACTCATCTGGAGCTGAAGCGCTTCTTCGACTGCGACCTCATCCTCTCAGCCGACACCTGCGATGAGATCTGGGAGCTGACCTCCACTCTCCTCGCCAAGCCCGAATACAGTGTACGCAATCTGATCCGCCGTTCCGGTGTGGATCTGCTCTGCACCACAGATGACCCTTCCGATTCTCTGGAATACCATGCTGCCCTCGCCGCAGACGATTCCTTTGAGACAAAAGTCCTCCCTGCCTTCCGCCCCGACCGCGGCTTCAATATCAACAAAAGCGGCCTCCGTGAGTATTACGGAAAATTAGGCAAGGCAAGCGGTGTTGAGATAACGGACGTAAAATCTCTGAAGGATGCCCTCAAGAACCGCATCGAATTCTTCCACAAGATGGGCTGCCGCACTGCCGATCACGGTCTTGACGAATTCCCCATGTTCGTGAAGCCCAATGAATATGCGGCTGAGCAGGCGCTGAAGTGCGCTCTCGACTCCGACGGACGGGATGTAACCCCCGAGATGCTCTGCGTGCTGAAGTGCGAAATGCTCCGTTTCCTTGCAGCGGAATACACTGCCCACGGCTGGGTCATGCAGCTTCACATGGGTGTGGCGAGAAATGTAAACTCCAACATGATGAAGGCTCTGGGTGCTGACACAGGCTTTGACACCATCGGTTTCACCAACATTTCCGCCATGATCGAGCTTCTCGATATGATGGAAAAGGACAACGCTTTGCCCCGTACCATTCTCTACTCCATCGACCCCACCTGCAATGCGGCAATCGGCTCCATTATCGGCGCATTCCAGACCTCGGGCGACGGTATGCCGAAGGTAATGCAAGGCTCCGCATGGTGGTTCAACGACAGCATCGACGGCATGAAGGCACAGATGAAGCAGCTTGCCAACCTTTCCGTATTCGGCTCCTTCCTCGGTATGCTTACCGACTCTCGCAGCTTCACATCCTACCCCCGTCACGAATACTTCCGCCGCATCCTCTGCGACCTCGTTGGCGAGTGGGTGGAAAGCGGTCAGTATCCCTTTGATCCCGAGACATTGGCGCAGCTTGTTGCGGATATTTGCTACAACAACACAAAGAAATTCTTCGGATTTTAAGACATAAAAATATTGGAGGGTGTCTCACATGAGATACCCTCCATTTTTTGTTATTCAATTTCAGAGAATAGGTCACAACTTACAACTCAAACTGCACCCCACCCCACATAAACCGCACTTTGGAGAAAAACGGTCGCCCCAAAGTCTCCGCAGAGGCTTTGGGGCGATGAAAGATGGTTGGTCCCACGGAATGAGTACCTCATTCCAAAAGTTTTTCTCGGAGTGGGTCAGCTCAACTTACAATTCAAACTGCACTGCATACCCACTCGTTATTCTGCTTCAACATCGAAGAATGTGAGAATCTCAGCGAGAGTTCTCTTAATACCCTCGTCATTTTCAGCGAGCTGGGAAGCGAGGTCGGTGTTGTTGTCGGCGATTGCATAGCAAACCATGTAGGGAAGCTTTGCAGGGCCGAGGCTCTGTGCGCAGAGGATACCGTACTCGTAAATACGGCTGTCTGCGATCATTTCGATCATGTTAGCCATGTTTTCGTCTGTGGAGTATCTGCCCTTCAGAGCTGCTTCGTAGTATTCGGGATATACAGTCTTCCAGGATTCCGCATTCAGCACTTCCATCATAATACCAACAAAGTCAAAGTCCTCTTCAGGAAGTGTTACGGGAATACCGAACATGGTAAAGTCTGTGTCAGGTGTTGTGATGTACTTTTCCTGCGCTGTGTCGTACTTGGGAAGAGGCAGAACACCTGTTGCAAATCCTACATCGCTGAAATCGGTGTAGAAGGAGTCAAATTCGGTTACATACATACCTGCATAGCCGTTTGCGAAATCATCGTTGGTCGCAAATGCATTTACACCAACGGTATTGTTATGGAAGTTCACAAGCTTCTCAAGTGCAGTGTACATTTTCTCGGTGCCGAGTGTGTTTGTAAGGCTGCGCTTGTCCTCGCCAACGGTAATGGCACGTTCGCCCAGTGCTGTGATCCACGGAATGGTTCTGCATCCGCAGACAACCTCACCGGTCTCCTCGTTGATAGCCTTAACATTTGTGGCAAATCCTGTAAAGTCTCCGGCGCTGAGCTGTCCGTTGCCGTCGTTGTCCTTCCACAGGTCGGATGAAATCTCAATGAGCTTGTCAAGTGTCCATTCGCCGTCCCATACTGTGTTGTACAGGGTCTCGGCTTCATAACCCCAATCCTGCATCAGGTCTGCGTTGAACGCGATGCACCATGTAGTCTGAATGGAGGTGAGGGACAGGTCGCCTGAAATGTTGAACACATAGTCGTTGATGATGTGGCTGTCGATAGAAGCCTTGTTCCACCAGGGCTGATCGAAATTCAGGTGAGGAATGTCCTGCCAGTTCATCCAGCAGAAATAGATGGCGGGAGTGTTGCCCATGTACTGTTCGTATGCACATACCTCGGCAACGTGCTCGTCTGTCTGTGCGTACTGAACGAGAAGGTCCTGGGATTCCTTGCCAAGGCTGGAAACATAACTGATCTTTGCATCAAAACGACCCTCAACTCTCTGGTTTCTGTCGTATACAGCATCGTTCACAGCATCGCCTGTGTATCCCTCGGAGAAGAGCTGGTACGCGTACTTGTCATCCACAAGGAAACGGAAATCCTTGCCGCCGAAGGTCATTTCGGGCAGTCCGTCCTCAACAGTGCGTCTGTCAAATTCGGTCTCCGCAGGGTCGGTCTCAGCAGGAGTGGTTTCGCTTGTTTCAACAGGGAGTGTTTCATCTGTCTTGCCCTTATCGTCCGTATTGTCGGAGCAGGAGGCAAGTGCTGCAAGCATCATCTGTGCCGCAAGAAGAAATGCCAGTATTTTTTTCAGTTTCATAATTATTCCTTTCTTCCACTATGTACAATAATGTAACATGAAGCAACAATCAATTGCAAAAAGTATTATACCTTTTTTTAAATCATCTGTCAAGCGTTAAGCAAAATCAACAACTATCTTCGGCAGACTACACAAAAGCATTGGAATCAAGTTGTGATTGTTACACAACACCCGATTACAGTCAAATTCACTCGTTTACCACGTTAGAGCAGGTCTCCACAAGAACGGGCTCCTCAGCCGCGACAACTTTGTTTCTGCGAAGCACAACACCGTCAACATTGCGCACAAAAATACCATGAGCGCATCGCGGAGTATCAACGATATTATCCTCAATAACAATATTGCGAATGGGACGGCAATCGGGATTCTTGCAGTCCGCCATTACCTCAATTCCACCGGCATCTCCCCATGTTCTGCGAGTGTTTACCACACGGTTTCGGCGAATGGTAACGTCAGCGGCACATACGCCCTCGCACCACCATGGCTCTGCGGCAATTACAACGGCAGGACCGAAGGGATCGATGAATGTGTTGTCCTCAATGAGCACATTGCGCGTCTTTACAAGAATACTTCTCGCAAAGTGGTTTCTTGCGTGACATCCCACAACCTCAAGCCTCGGCAGTCGGGTCACATCTGCAAGGAAGAATTTCTCGTGATCGGAAGGGAGAGGCTTGTCCAGCTTAACTCTCGTCCGATATGCTTCAAAGTCGGGCTCACATTCCACAACCGTATAGATCTCGGGAACATCCAATGTCAGGCGGTTTGTCAGCTCCAGACGGTCTCCCACATCGGGATAGTCAAGGGACTGGGCGTGAGTGCCGTCTTTCGCATCGGTATGGAGATAGCAGGAATACTCGTCAATGGGAGTAATGGTATGATAATAATTGTGTACGTTGGTAAAATCGTCCCCCTGACCGTCAAAGGTGCAGTATTCCAGTCGGAGAAGCCCGGTAATGGAGGTAAAATGGGTAGCATCGGTGTTGGTGGAATAATGATGTCCCACGGAGGGCACAACGGACAGACGGGTAATGAGAATATCCTCACTGCGGTTGCCCACAATACCCATACCGGGCTGACTGTGGATCGTCACATCAACAAGATGGGTGTTTTTCGCCTGTTCAATAAGGACAGCAGGTCTTGAGTGATAGGTGTGAACAGTGTAGAACTCCATACCGAGGTAGCTCTCCCCCGTTTCCTCCATATCGCATCTTCCTATGTCCGCACGAAGGGTGTGGCTGTCTACAACGTCAATGGCTCCCATGGACGGATCGAAGTAAAGTCCCGTATTTTTGCTGTACAGAACAAAGCGAAGGCGGCGAGGGGTATCCTTCTGCATGGGACAGTCCTTGTCCAGAGTAATGGTAGCGCTGTAATCGGTGCTGTCCGCCTTTTTCTCGATTGCCGTCACCACACCGCGGCTGTAAGGCTTGCGACGGTGATCGATGGTAATGCCGCACACGGTGATATTTTCACAGTCACGAACGGAAACGGGCTCCATGAAGCCGTCCACCATAAGAGTTACACCGTATCCCATGAGGGTAGTCCCCTTCTGTCCCTCGAAGGAGATGCCCCTTGTATATGCGAATTTGGGATTGAACATAGTGGGCTGGGGATTGCCGCCGTATTCGCCTGCCATGACCTTCGCCATGGTGTCACGGGCAAGCTCGCTTGTGAGGGTATATTCTCCCGGAGGAACGATCAGTGTGGTTCCCTCATGCTCACGGCAATACGCCATGGCAGCGGCAAATCTGGCTGTGTCGGCTTCCATGCCAAGACCCTCGTTAAGGGGAAAATCAAAAAGTGAAATGGTATTGCTCATATAATCTCCTTGAAAAGTTACGTTTTCACAAAAAATGGGAACCCTCACCTGTGCCGGAGCTCCCATTCTTATGTCAATTATTCCGGTTTTGTTTCCAGTTTCAGGGGGAAGTCACCGAGGTGCTCCATCTTAAAGCCGTTTGCCTTGTATGCCTCATAATCGAACGCATCCAGCTCATCCATCGCCAGCTTGTGGAACTCATAGAAATTGTACCACCATTCATAGCCGGAGCCCAGCTCAGCGTTCAGGTAAGCATCCGCAATGTCGCAGCCCATCTGAGGAGCAACATAGAATGCGCCCATAGCCAGAACGTTTACACCGTTGCCTGTGATGGCACGGAGAGCCGCGGGAACACTTTCAACAACGCCTGCATGAACACGGGGGCACTTGCTTGCCGCAATGTGAATACCCATACCTGTACCGCAGAACAGGAGCGCGCGCTCGAAATTGCCTTCGGAAACCTGTGCGGCAACGCGGAGACCAACGCGGTGGAACATATTCTCTGTGTCCTCTACATTGGGGTCTGTAACGCCCAGGTCAGTGATCTTCCAGCCCTTTGCACGAAGATGAGCACAAACCGCTTCCTTCAGGGGGTAGCCGGCAAAGTCTGCTCCAACGACCAGATACTTATCCTTTACTGTTTTCATATCCATACCTCACTTATGTAAAATTAAAAAATTTCCGCCTTTAATTGTATCATATTTTGCCCGATTTTGCAAGTGGTTCCCATGTATTTATCAACAAAATTCACAAAAAACGCATCCCGGATGGGCTGTATTCGCTTTTTGAAACACTTTTCGGATTTCAGCGATCCAGGCAGTAATATCCCTTGTTTTTGTCGATTCTCGTGAGCCACTGTCCCCTTGTAAAGTCGGGAAAATCAACAGGTGCGCTTCCCTTTGCTATGGACATTTCGGAAAGAGGGGTGACAGCCATCCAAGCCGCCGAATCGTAGGTGTCAATGGGTGGCACATCATTATTGCGGAGAGCTTCAAAATACGCATCGAACACCAGCCAGTCCATGCCGCCGTGACCGCCTCTTACTCCGTCGTTCATAAACTTATACCAGATCTCGCTCTCCCACTTCTCGCGGTATTCCTCCAGATTATCATACCAGCCGTGACCGAATTCGCCCATTCCTCTGAGGTAAACGCCGTTTGCATCCTCGGAGAAATAACCCTTCGTTCCGCGGATGGTGAAGTTTCTGGAATAGGATCTCGGCAAGGTGGTATCAAGGGTCAGTTCAATGGTCTCCCCTCCCGCACATTTGATAAGGGTTTTAACAATATCCCCCTGAGCAAAACGATAGGTTCTGAGAGCCGGGTCTATTCCCTCCGTCTCCTCTGCATAGGTGTTCAGCCCCCATGCTCCCGATGCCATGGAAACAAGGGACACCATACGGTTGCCGCGGTTAATGTCCAGAATCTTCGCTATGGGACCCAGCTCATGAGTGGGATAATTCTCCGCACAGCGATTCTTGTAATTGCGGAGGCGATAATGGCGGATCTCCTCGCCCCTTGCGATCTCATCCCTGAGGTCATGCTGATATCCACCGGCGCAGTGAACCACTTTGCCGAACAGACCTTCTCTCACCATACGCATAACCATCAACTCGTTTCTGTCATAGCAGCAGTTTTCAAGCATCATGCAGTGGATGCCCGTCTCCTCATATGTACGCACCAGGTCCCAACAATCCTCAAGGGAGTAAGCGCCGCCCACCTCGGTGCAGACCTGTTTGCCGCACTTCATGGCATATATTGCAGCAGGGATGTGGTTCTCCCATGCGGATGCAATCACAACAACCTCAACCTCGGGAGATTCGATAAGTTCTCTGTAATCTTTTGATGTAAGAGGGGTGTTTCCCTTCTTCTCCTCCACCTTCTTCACTCCGGCAGCGATCCTGTCCTCGTACTCATCACACAGATAAGTAACCGCAACATCCTCTCGCTCGCAAAGGATATCGGCAAGATGTACCATGCCGCGCTGACCGAGCCCAATCAGACCAACCTTAAATGTACTCATATATATTCCCAACCTTTCCTGATATCTTTCATTTTCATCATTATACCCCCATCTGCCCGTCCTGTCAAGACGAAGAAGGAAAAAAGCCAAAACTGCCCCTCGGATAAACCGACGAGCAGTCTTTATTCTTTCTGTTCTATTTATCGTTGGTCACATCACCGCTGCCGTCAAGGGAAACAGGTTCACCGAGAACAACGGGCCCGGGCTTCAGCACCGTATAACAAAAATCCTTTGCTCTTGCCAAAAGTTCCCGTATTTCACGCATAATCTGCCCCCTGTATGTCCTCAGATCCGCAGGAACTCCGATCGCCTTGATGCCGAGCGCCTCCGCTATATACAAAGCGCGGTAAAGATGATACTTCTGCGAAACGATAACCACCCTCTCCGCACCGAAGATCTCCTTTGCCCGATAGAGGGAATCGTAGGTGGAAAAACCCGCATGATCCATGAAAATATCCTCCGAGGGCACACCCTTTTCTTTGGCAAAATCTTTCATGGTATTGACCTCGTCATACTCCACCCGTCCGTGATCTCCACTCATGAGGAGTTTGGCAGAAACCTCTTCGTTATACAGAGTCACCCCCGTCAGCAGGCGATCCTCCAGCATATGCGATGGTGTACCGTCTTCCCTCACCCCTGCTCCGAGCACAAGAATACAATCGGGAGCAAACTCTGCCGCCTCCTCCGCGGACACGACAGCCTCTTTTGTTTGGCTGTAAACATACAGATTCACACACCCCACAGCAATCCCTGCCGCAGCCCCAACTATCAGCGCAGCCGCAAAGCACCTGCGGACAATCTTCTTCAGCAGCTTCATATCTGTCAGATTACTTTTCATTTTCCCCTTCGCGGCTGTCCTTTCCCATCACTTTCTCATACCGTTTTCTTCTCGCTCTGCGAACCGCACCCTTCACAATGAGCACCGCTGCCGCGATCACCACAGCCCAGATCACAAGAACGGGAAGTGCGGAGACAAACCACACCGCAAAATCTTCGGTATCGTCCCCGATGTCATCCAGAGTGTCCTTCAGCCCTCTTGCCATACGTTCGCCCACGGTAGCAGGCTTTTCCTTTATCTCTGTCAGCTCCACCACCTCGCTGATGCTGAGATGAACGGTGCAGTAGGAAATAAGATCATCGTAAGTCCTGAGCTGGGAACGATAGGACTCAAGCTGATATGTCACCTCGGTAATACGGTTCTGAATCACCAGCACATCATCAAGGGATTCCGCTTTTGAGAGAATATCAAGGAGGGTCTCATACTCAGCTTCGTATGCCTTGATGCGGCTTTCGGTGTCAACATAGGCGAGGGTCACATCATTGACGGATTCGGACTGATATGTGACATTGCCGTATCCTGCCACACCCGAAACAAAGGAATCGTATGTATCGGAGGGAACTCTCACAGTCAGATTTGCATAGCGAACTCGGTTGGAATCAAAACTGCTTCCGTTCACGGAGCTTGATGAAACATACCCTCCCGATGATGCAATATTGGACTCAAGTGTTTTCATAAAATCATCAAAATGTTTTGTTTCCACATCAAGATTGGCAGTTTTTATGAGTTTTCGCGCCGAAAGATCGTTTTGCCCCGTTTCGGGCTGCTTGCCCGCGGGTGCGGCAGGGCTTGTGTATGATGAGGAGGTACTGCCCATAGCTTTGTCATACACCACTTCCTCCATGGGCATTTCCATTTCCGCATCCGCAAAGTAACCGTAATCGGCAGCGGCACCGTTTGTCATGGCTTCAAATTTAACATTGTCCCTTACCGCGGAATCACTGCCGCAGGATGTCATGCTGAGCAGATAGGTAAGCCCCAGCAGAATGGCAAAAGCACCGTTCAGCGCTGATTTTTTCATACATTCTCTTCTTTCTCGTTTCATATTTTCCTCCAATTCTATCTTATCACATAAGTAAACCGTTCAATATTTACGA
Source organism: Oscillospiraceae bacterium (assembly GCA_015064135.1). Lineage (GTDB taxonomy): Bacteria > Bacillota > Clostridia > Oscillospirales > CAG-272 > UMGS1696. The sequence goes on along the minus strand of SVSU01000021.1, from coordinate 8,984 downwards.
TTCCCATATCACGAAGAACAGCTTCGCTCCTGTCACGGTCACAGTCGGTGTTGTAGTCGGGAATAAGGGGCAAACGCACTCTGATTTCCGAGGGATCAACGAGAGTGGACAGAAGCCTCAGATTATCAAGCGCCGCGGAAACATCCGCACCCGTATACGCTCGGTAAATCGCCTCATCCGTATCCTTGATATCCACGATAAATCCGTCTATCGCCTTCGCCGCCGCCCAGACTTTCTCCCTCGGCACGGACAGGCAGGTCTCGGCATAAAGCTTCCATTTTGAGCCGCACAGCTCCCTGAACTCGGGAAAGAATTCCGCATACATAAGCGGTTCTCCGCCGCCGAAGGTCACGCCGCCTCCCGTCGCCTCGAAATAGAGGGAATCCACCCGTACCCTGTCATACAGCTCACGGGGAGTCAGGTACTCCCTTTTTGTTTTTTCGTCCCATGTAAATTTGTTGAGGCAGTAGGCACACCGCAGCGGACATCCCCACGCGCAGACAAGAGTAGTCACGCCCTCCCCGTCTGTCGCCATCCGCAATCGGGATATGGCAGAGGTGGGAAAGGTGCTCATTCTTCCTCCTCGGGCGCGATGTATACCACATCTCCCTCAAGACGATACACCTCCGAATCCTCCGATTCCGTTTCAAGAGGGGGGATTCCCCCTGCAATCTCAAATTCTTCCGATTCCGATTCGGGATAAACGAGCATTCCGTCCGTTTCCTCCGCCAACTCACCGGGCAGAGGAAGCTCCGTCTCCGTTTCATCAAGGACGGGCTCACCTGCAAGACTCTCCTCCACGATCAGCCCTTTCACCACAGGAACATCGGTCTCCGTTTCGCCGGCGACGGCGCCGTCTGTTTCCATGTAGGGCACATCACCTTCAAGAGTGCCCGGATTTTTGTTGAAAAGGTCATGGATGCCATCAAGGGGAGAGCAGGAGGTCAAAAGAAAGCCTGCGGAAATCCCGGCGAGAGCAACCTTTTTTCCGGAAAGTCGTCTTTTTTCCAACGCCTTCTCCAATTCGCGCACCTCCCACTCGCATCTGGGGCAGGTACCGCTGCATTTTCCTTTGTGCCTGCATTCCTCCACAAGGTATTCGATCCCGTTGGCATCGGCGATCTGCCTTCTTATCTGTTTGAGAATCTTACACTTCTGTTTGCCTGTCATGTCACACCTCCAAGCGAGCCTTTCAGTATTTGCCAATTAGACGACAACAACTCAAAAAAGTTCGCAAAATCACTTGTTTTTTTCAAAAAAATGAACTATAATTTTAACAAAACCACAATAAAGCAAGGAAAGAGGATAGATTATGGCATTCAAAAAATATTTTACCTTCAGTTATGACGACGGTGTAAAGCAGGACAAGCGGTTTATCGATATACTGAATCACTACGGTCTGAGGGCGACCTTCAATCTGAATTTCGGACTGATGCCGAAGGAGCCCGATGCCGCCGATCGCTGTCTTGCTCTCTCCGAGGTCAATGAGATATACAAGGGGCATGAAATCGCCACACATGGTCTGAAGCATCCCCACTATCGGGACATGAACTACGACGAGATCTGCGCTGACATCAGACCCGATCTTGAAAATCTGACCAAACTCGCCGGCTATCCCACGACAGGCCACGCTTACCCCTACGGCGAATTCAGCGACACGACCGTACGGGCGCTCCGTGACTGCGGCATCCGCTATGCGAGAACCACACGTTCAACGCACTCCTTCGCCCTGCCCGAGGAACCTTTGACCCTTCATCCCACCTGCCATCACGGTCAAAAAGAGATTTTCACCCTTATTGATGAATTTATCAATGCAGACCCCACAGAAAGCGACCTTCTCTTCTATGTCTGGGGACACACTTATGAATTTGACAACGGCACCGAATTCAACAGTTGGGAACATATTGAAAAGGTTTGCAGACTCATCTCCGGCAAAAATGATATTGAGTATGTCACAAATATGCAGTTCTTTGACAGATAAATTATTTTCTATATTATTGAAGGAAAAGCCGCTTTCACTATTGACAAGAAAAGCGCAATCGTGTATAATTATAATGATTTTTATCGTTTTAATCGGCTAAAGCGGCAGAAATGCAGCCCACACCGCAAAAACTTTCATTTCCATTACTTAAAGAGAGGTACAACCTATGAACAGAGTATACAATTTCTCAGCCGGTCCTTCCATGCTTCCCCTTCCCGTTCTTGAAAAAGCAGCTTCCGAGCTTGTTTGCTACGGCGATTCCGGAATGTCCGTAATGGAGATGAGCCATCGCTCTCCCGCTTACGAAGCTATTATTCAGAAGGCTGAAGCAGATTTCCGCAAGGTTATGAACATCCCCGACAACTACAAAGTGCTCTTCCTCCAGGGCGGCGCATCCACACAGTTTGCGGCAATTCCCCTGAACCTGATGAAGACGGGCAAGGCAGACTATATCCTCTCCGGTCAGTTCTCCACAAAGGCACAGAAGGAAGCGGCAAAGTACGGCGACGCAAAGATCGTGGCTTCCTCAAAGGATAAGAACTTCTCCGAGATTCCTCAGACAACAAGAGCCGACTTCCGTCCCGACGCAGACTATGTACATATCTGCTACAACAACACAATTTACGGAACAAAGTTCAACTATATCCCTGACACCGGTGACATTCCCCTGGTAGCTGACCTGTCCTCCTGCATCATGTCCGAGCCCGTTGACGTAACAAAGTTCGGCGTAATCTATGCAGGCGCACAGAAGAATATGGCTCCGGCCGGTCTTACCGTTGTTATCGTAAGAGAAGACCTCCTCGGAAACGCTCGTCCCGAGACACCCTCCATGCTGGATTGGCAGCTCATGGCAGACAACGACTCCATGTACAACACACCTCCCTGCTACTCCATCTACGTTGCAGGTCTGGTTTACGAATGGATCCTCTCCATCGGCGGTCTTGAGGAAATGAAAAAGATGAACGAGAAGAAGGCAAACCTCCTTTACGATTATCTGGACAGCCAGGATTATTACATCGCTCCCGTTTCCAAGGAATCCCGTTCCATGATGAATGTTACCTTCGTAACAGGAAACGAAGAGCTTGACAAGAAGTTCCCCAAGGAAGCGGAAAAGGCAGGTCTCATGAACCTGAAGGGTCATCGCTCCGTTGGCGGTATGAGAGCCTCCATCTACAACGCAATGCCCTACGAAGGTGTTGAAGCCCTCGTTGCATTCATGAAGGATTTTGCCGAAAAGAACCCTAAGTAAGAAAAAGATTATACTATTATCAACTATAAACCCATCCCATTATAAAAGTTTTGAGGGGTGGTTTGGAGGGGTACTTTTCCAAAAGTATCCCTCCATAAAACAAGAAAGGTATGGTTTACATCATGAAAAAGATCAAGCTTTTAAATAAGATCGCCCCCATCGGTCTGCAGCAGTTCAGTGCGGACTACGAGGCATCCACAGCCTGCGAGAATCCCGACGGTATCATGGTCCGTTCCGCGGCTATGCATGACATGGAATTCAACGACAACCTCCTCGCCATCGCAAGATGCGGTGCAGGTGTAAACAACATCCCCGTTGACAAGTGCGCAGATCAGGGTATCGTTGTATTCAACACTCCCGGTGCAAACGCAAACGGTGTAAAGGAACTGGCACTCGCTGCTCTCCTCCTCGCATCCCGTGACATCATCGGCGGCGTTGCATGGGCAAATACACTGACTGCCGATGTTGCAAAGTCCGTTGAAGCAGGCAAGAGCGCATTTGCAGGCTGCGAGCTGAAGGGCAAGACCCTCGGTGTTATCGGTCTGGGTGCCATCGGCGGTATGGTTGCAAACGCAGCCCAGGCAATCGGCATGAACGTTGTGGGCTTCGACCCCTATATCACCGTTGAAGCCGCATGGAGCCTCTCCCGTTCCATCAAGAAGGCTGCTTCCTACGATGAAGTGTTCAGCTCCTGCGACTACATCTCTCTCCACGTTCCCGCAACAAAGGAAACAAAGAACATGATCAACACAGGCTCCATCGCTCTGATGAAGCAGGGTGTGCGCATCATCAACCTGTCCCGTGCAGACCTGGTATGCGCCGCTGACCTGAAGGCTGCTATCGCCGACGGTCATGTTGCATCTTACGTTACCGACTTCCCCACAGAGGAAACCATCAACGAAAAGGGCATCGTTACCATCCCTCACCTGGGCGCATCCACAGCGGAATCCGAGGACAACTGCGCGGTTATGGCTGCTCAGCAGATGATGGATTTCATCGAAAACGGAAACATCCGCAACAGCGTAAACTTCCCCTCCGTCTCCATGCCCAACACCGAGGATGTTCGCCTCGTTATCCTCCACAAGAACATCCCCAACATGATCTCCCACATCACCTCCTCTCTCGCTGATGAGGGCATCAACATTGAGAACATGGCAAACCGTTCCAAGGGCGACTACGCCTGCACACTGGTTGGCACCAACTCCGATGTGGCAGATGCTACAATGGACAAGATCAAGACCATGGAAGGCATCATCCGCGTTATCAAGATCAAGAAGTAAGCAAAAAAACTTCCACAGGGCTGTCATCTTCGGCAGTCCTGTTTTTTTGCGCAAAAAAGCAGCCGGCGATTCATTGGAACCGTCCGACTGCCATCTTTTGTATTCCGTCAGTCTTCCTTTTGGGGAATGACCACCTTAGATATGTCGATCTTACCCTTGACCCTCTCGTGATAAGCCACATTGGTGCGGATAATGTGGAGCATATGATTGTTCAGGTTCAGCCCCTCCGCCTCCGCCACAACAAGCAGCTTTTTGTAAAGATCTTCGTCGATTCTTACTTCAAATGTTGCTTTGTTCTTTCCTGCCATGTCAACACCTCAATAAATTCAAGTTATTCGTTGGGAGTGAGACAGTTCGCTTACACTCTGACTGCAGCTTATTCCCACTCGATAAATTTAAGCTATGCGTTGGAGAATTTTCCGTGAGGGAAATTCTCGGGAGTGGGATGGTTCGCTTACACCATCAACTGCAGCTTATTCCCACTCGATAAATTTAAGCTGTGCGTTGGAGAATTTTCCGTGAGGGAAATTCTCGGGAGTGGGACAGTTCGCTTACACCATCAACTGCAGCTTATTCCCACTCGCTTATTTCATATCCGATTCCGTAATGGAAAGCACCGTCGCCGTTACTTCAATATATTTGCTTGCAATTTTGATCTCTTTGTTGACACCAAGATATTCCGACCCACCGAGAAGAAATTCTCCGTCCGCATTTCGGATCCCCTCCACCTCAAGAGACAGCGTCACGTCGCTTCGGCTGCTCTGTTCCGTTACGGCACTGTTTGGCACAAGAACCGTTTTTCCGTCCTCATCCGTATAGAACACACGGGCAGCATTGCTCTGAACGGAAATAACATCCCCGAGGAGCACCTTCGCCTTCTCTTTCTCGAGGAAAAAAGGCTCACCCTTGTCAAAATAGTTTACCGATGTTTCCCTGACATTTTTGACGGAAAGATCCACCGTATAAGTCTTCATTTCCATCTCATTCAGGGTAGTCACCGCCTCGCTTGCTCCGTTCATACGGAGGATCAGGCAGACCGCGCAGATCACAACTGCGGCAATGATAAAAATATCAAGTGTCCCGATTCGTCTCTTTTTTTGCGTACTCATAAATTATTCCTTTCTTTGCTGATCTTCCTCGCTTTGCCGCCGGTTTCATTGAAGCGGAACCTTAAATGCGTCCTTGGGAAAACCAGGATCTAACGTGTAGTCTTCACTAAAGCAGCGATACAAATGTGTTCCGTCAGCCGTTGCCGCGGAAACATACAGGGTCATTCCGGTCTCGTAAGTAAGGCTCACCGCCTTGACCAGCCCTTCGTGCGCAATATCGCTCAGCATAACGATCTTTTCCTTGGCATCAAAATTGATCTTCGGGAGGGTTTCCGACACCTCAATGTCAGCGATGATGTCACGGAGAACAGGGATACCCATTTCCTCCTCCGGCGAGAAAGAACTGTCCTCCACAGGGAAGAAATGCTCAATCACCTCGAATCCCTCAAGGCTGCGGCGAAGATACACAGTCTCCCCGTCACAGATCACCAGGGAATCCGCAGATTCCACACGATAACGGGCGCCGTCTCTCCACACCGTAATCTCCTCGGCAGGGCCTTCGTTATACGATACTGACAGAATCTGCTCATAGCAATCATATACTCTGACGGAACGAAGCAACTCCGCCATTTTTTCACGGCTCTCCGACACATGGGAAAAATCGGGGGTGAAAAGCATATCTCCGCTTAGTATCACCTCGGTTTCCGACGGCAGAAGAATATTCCCCGACGAACTTTCCGTATCCGAGGTCTGCTTGAAGGAGGAGGACAGCATACCGCCGAAGTACATGACCATCATATCCGAACGCCACAGGAAAACAAATATCAGAGAAAATACAGCCGCAAGAGAAACTGCAATCACGGCAACACCGGGAACGATTGACAACTGGGGAATTTTGGTCTCCCCTTCCGTTACCGCTTTGTCTTTATTCTTTTTCATCGTTTTGTTCCGTCACAGCATCATTTTTTCCGCTTTCCTGTTTTTTGGCAATGCGCTTTGCCCTCTCCGCTTCCTTTATTCTGAGATATTCCTCCACCGTCACGTCATCCTCCGTCAATCCGGAATGCTTTCGTGTGTCGGGATTCTTCATCACAACGAAGTTCACAAGGAAAATAAGCAATGCAATGCCTGCTACGCAAAACGAACGGATCGCTCTTCCGTTTGCAAACATAGACTCGGTACAGAACACTGCAACAAGTCCCAAAATACCGCAGATCGCATAAAGAATATTCACGGATTCCTTCTGCGTAAAGCCCATGTCCACCAGTCTGTGATGAAGATGACCGCGGTCGGGGGCGAAGGGACTTTTTCCTGCAAGCAAACGGCGGAAGATGGCGAAAAATGTATCGAGAATGGGGAATGCGAACACCATCAGGGGTGCGATAAACGAAAGCACAGCATGAAGTTTGAATACCCCCTGCACGGAAATAACCGCAAGAGCATATCCGAGGAACAGAGCCCCCGTATCTCCCATAAAGATTCTTGCAGGATTGGAATTGAAGGGGAGAAAACCGAGACAGGCACCTGCCAGAATTGCCGTAATAACAGCAAATTCACTGTCCCCCTGCAGAAGAAGAACGCAGAAAAGGGATATGGAGGAGATCAGCGAAACGCCGCACGCCAAACCGTCCAGACCGTCGATAAAATTGATGGCATTTGTCAGTCCCACGATCCACAGAAGGGTCAGGGGATAACTGAACACACCCAGCATAATGTATTCGCCGCCGATGTTGATGTGATCGATGACACATCCGTTCACCACCGCAAAAACTGCTGCCAGAAGCTGTACCACAAACTTCAAGCCCGGCTTCAGGCGGTAAATATCGTCAAGAACACCTAAAATCACAAGAATTCCGCCGCCCACCCAAATGGATGCAAGCTCCGGCGTCAGACTGCAGAACAGCATGGTGGATATCCAAAAACTCAGAAAGATTGCCAATCCACCGATTCTCGGGATGGGCTTCGTGTGCATCCGGCGATTATCCAAAGGCACATCTACCGCCCCGATTTTAAACGCCAGCACCCTCGTCGGCGGTGTCAGCGTAAACGCAATCAATGCTGCAAAAACCACCGCAACAATGTTATATAGTATGTTTATCGTTTCCATTTTTCAAGAGAGAACGGAGAGGTCTCCGCATCCTTTCGTTATTTCAACTTAATTTATTTAAGCTGATGCAATAGCCGTAGCCCTGAAATTCGGGCAGGATTACGCTCATTTGCTTGCCCACACGGATCTCGCATCCGTCCACGGTAAAGGCGGAATCTGTTTCCACAGCCTGTGCCGTCACGGTCAGCGTAAGATTGATTCTTCCCTCCGCATCGGAATAGATCTCACGGTTGTTTTCAAAATCAAATCCTGCCGCCTCCGTGGTTGTTTCGGAAAACGCCTTCAGAATACCGATGTCCTTGCGATTCACGGCATCCTCCACCTTCTGACCCGCGGCAAGAGAGCGCCGAATACTGTCATCCACATCCTTTATCTCGATTACATACTCTATGTTGGCTGTTTTAAGGGTCTGGTCTGCCGCAGGGTCTGCATTGCTGTCAAATACGGAAACCAGAATCACCACGGCCGCCGCAATCACAACCAAAATCAAAAAGTCGATGGGATTAAATCTGAATTTTCTTTTTATCATATCATACCTCATTCAATAACCTGAAACTGCCTGACTCAAGATCACAATTTCTACAACTCTGTGCATCAGTCTCATGGGAAATCACGGGCTTTTTTTCGCTTTGTTCTCCGAACCCCGGGAAAAGTGCATCACGTCAACGGTATACGCTTCGCTGTCCCCTTCCCCTCGTTCGGATTCGTCCACCAGTGCAGTCCCCGTCCGAACAGCGGCAGATGCCAGACCGGTCACCAGCCAGATCATAAGATACACACGGTAATTATACCATATATTCTCCACCATTCCCTGCACAAGAACCGCAATCACACCGCACAACGGCGCCGCTGCCATAATTCTCAGATCGCTTCTTGTACGTCGGATATTACGATTGGCATCCACGCTGCGCGGTACATCCTCTGCCCCAAGGCTTTCCGGCAAAAGAAGTCCTTCATCCGAAAGACGTGAGAAAAAGGTGAATCCCGATTGGTACAGAAAAAACAGGAAAAACAAATACGCCGCAAGCCCCATAATGCCAAGATCAATAACAAGCTGGATATAAAGATTGTGTGCATGGGGAGTGGACTCCATCGCCAGCAGTGAATACTGCGGATAGACCTTGCTCCATGCATCTCCGCCCACACCGATTCCGGCTAAAATATTGTCCTTCAGCATGGCAAGGGATGCCTGCCAACCGCCAACACGGTATGAGGTGGACGTATCTGCCATATTTCCGATGTCAAAATACCGCGACACAATGGAGGCCGGAAGAATTGCCGGCAAAAAGGGAAGCGCCGCAACTCCGCCGAGAACAAG
>SVSU01000020.1 GCA_015064135.1 Oscillospiraceae bacterium | reverse complement strand
CTGGCAGACACCTTCATCCGCCTGCAGGACGACGGCGCGTACAACATCAATCTGGTCTCCCCCACCCACTATACACCGCAGCTCATTGAAGCCGTAAAGCTGGCGCGAAAAAAAGGGCTGAAGCTGCCCATCGTCTGGAACACGGGCGGATACGAGCGCCCCGAAACCGTTGAAATGCTCCGCGGCACGGTGGATATTTTCCTCACGGATGCCAAATATTTCTCCCCGGAGCTCTCGCGGGACTTCTCCCATGCCCCCGATTACGCCGAAAACTGCTTCCCTTCCCTTCTCGCCATGACCGATATCGTCGGAAAGGCAGAGTACGACGAAAACGGCATGATGAAAAGAGGCGTTATCCTGCGCCATCTTGTTCTCCCCGGCTCGAGAGGGGATTCCGTGGCGGTTCTTGAAAAAGTCGCCTCCGCTGTGCCGCCCGAAAACGTGGTGCTGTCCCTCATGAGCCAGTACACCCCCGAGTTTTTCACCCTGCCCGACACCCCCTCGCCCTCGCTAAAAAAACTCACCCGACGGGTCACATCACATGAATACGACCGCGTGTTGGCAGAGGCAATTCGGCTGGGCTTCGACGGATATTTTCAAGCCCGATCATCCGCATCAAGCAGGTACACCCCCGAATTTTAGAATAAAAATCGCCTGTACCCACAGTTTGTTCTGTGCAGTACAGGCGATATCTTTATTTAATTCAAAGCAAATGCCAATGCCACGGTCGCGCCAACCACCACAATGCTGACGACGGCGAGAACAGCGTAGATCTTCAGCTTTCGCCCATCCCCGTCCTTCTTCGCATGAATGGAGCCGAGAATGCCCCAAGGGAGAAGGAAGGCGCAGATCACAGCAAGATATTGCAGTACATATAACATTAGAATCCCCCATAGTATAAAACTTTTTGAAAGGGGTGCCACGAAAAATTAAAGTTCGCAGTTTCCGACTGTTCTGGGGAAAGGAAGCACGTCGCGGATGTTGGAAACACCTGTCAGATACATTACGCATCTCTCAAATCCGAGACCGAAGCCTGCGTGGCGCGCACTTCCGTACTTTCTCAGATCAAGATAGAAGCCGTAGGACTCCTTGTCCAGTCCCAGCTCGTCCATGCGTGCAGACAGCTTTTCGATGTCGTCCTCTCTCTGGGAACCGCCGATGATCTCACCGATGCCGGGAACCAGACAGTCCATAGCCGCCACGGTCTTGCCGTCCTCGTTCAGCTTCATGTAGAACGCCTTGATCTCCTTCGGGTAGTCGGTAACAAACACGGGACGCTTGAACAGCTCCTCTGTCAGATATCTCTCATGCTCGGTCTGGAGGTCGCAGCCCCAGTATACCTTGTAGTCAAACTTGTCGTTGTTCTTTTCAAGAAGCTCGATGGCTTCGGTGTAGGTAACATGACCGAAATCGGAGGAAACCACATGGTTCAGTCGCTCAATGAGCCCCTTATCAACGAACTGGTTGAAGAATTCCATCTCCTCGGGTGCGTTTTCCATAACGTAGCTGATGACAAACTTCAGCATATCCTCAGCCAGCTTCATGTCGTCCTGAAGGTCGGCAAAAGCGATCTCGGGCTCGATCATCCAAAACTCAGCCGCGTGGCGTGTGGTGTTGGAGTTCTCCGCACGGAAGGTGGGTCCGAAGGTGTAGATGTTTTTGAAAGCCATGGCGTAGGTCTCGCCGTTGAGCTGACCGGATACTGTCAGGTTTGCGCTCTTTCCGAAGAAATCCTCGGCAAAGTTCACCGCCCCGTCCTCGGTTCTCGGCAGGTTGTCCATATCCATTGTGGTAACGCGGAACATCTCACCCGCACCCTCGCAGTCACTGCCCGTGATAATGGGGGTGTGAACGTAAACAAAGTATCTCTCCTGGAAGAACTTGTGAATAGCGTAAGCCGCCAGGGAACGCACTCTGAACACCGCCTGGAACAGGTTGGTTCTGGGGCGGAGATGGGAGATGGTGCGGAGGAATTCAATGCTGTGACGCTTCTTCTGGAGGGGATAATCAGGTGTGGATGCACCCTCAAGGGTCACGGACTCAGCATGAATTTCAAAGGGCTGCTTTGCATCGGGGGTCTCCACGATCTTGCCCTCGACGATGATGGCAGAGCCTACGTTGTATTTGGAAATCTCCGCAAAATTGGGGAGAGTGTCGTCGTAAACGATCTGCACAGGCTCGAAATAAGTACCGTCGGAAAGGACGATAAAGCCGAATGTTCTTGAGTCGCGAATACTTCTGACCCAGCCGCCTACCGTAACGTGCGCGGCGTCAACGGTATCTCTTTCGCGGAACAGGGTTCTGACGGATGTAAGTTCCATATATATCACCTCAAAGATAATTTACATTATAATGCATATAATAAAGTATTATATCATATTTTTGCCATTCAATGCAATAGTTTCCGCGAATCTTCTTCGAGATTTGCTAAAGTTTTTTCACAAACCGGGGTGAGTCTCGGGGATTCCCAGCAATCCGCGGTTATATTTCACAATTTCAAGGATATGTCCCATATTTCCTTCCCCGGCAAATTCGGTCATGTCGAAGAAATCACGGTCAAGGGTGGACCAGTAAAGCTCGTTTTCGTCCCCCGAAACCTCGACATATTCCCTGAGGATGCCGAAATAAACCTCTATGTAGCAATCGTCAAGAGGGTAGGAAAAATCCATGAGATGAGTGAGGGCGATATGCTTGTCCGTAATGGAGGTTTCCTCAAAAAGCTCTCTGTATGCCGCCGTGAGTCCGTCCTCTCCATCCTCGATATGCCCTCCGATAAAGTTGGACAGCCCCAGATAGGGCTCCTTCCGTCTGCGGCAAAGCAATACTCTGTCGCATTCGGGGGAATATACCACAACCAGATTCAATCCCTGCATAAATCTTTCCTTTCAATCCATTGATAAGGTATAAGCCCCTCTCGCCCACAAAATCCACTTTGATCTGTCAAGAGGATTCACTCCCCTTCTCGGCGCATCCGCACCCTCACCCGGGCGACACTCTCTGTAACCGTAGAATGTGGGCGTTGACACCGCCTTACCGCCCGACATGGATGCCAGCCGCTGTGGGAAGTCCATGCTTTTCGCCACAGGCACAACAGCCTCAAGGGTTGAGGAATCGCCGAAGGTCAGCGGCGGCTCGTACTCCCCGTCCATACGAACGATCTCGGTAATGACCTTGCCCACCACCTCCGAGGGACAGTTGATCCTCAGAAGAAGGAGGGGTTCAAGCAAAGTGGAGCCGCAGTTTGCCAGTCCGTTCATAAATGCCATGGGTGTGCACACGAAAAAGTCCAGGGGATGAGTATGCAGTGTGTGATGCTCACCGCCGATGAGGGTGCATTTGAAATCCGTGACCTCCCAGCCGTGAAGCCCCTCGGCAAGACAGGAATTGAAGGACTTGCGTATGTGGGACTGGTACTTATAGAAGCACTGATTATTTGGCAGTCTGCCATGGTAGGACACACCGTACCCCCTCGGCATAGGCTCAAATTTGAAATGAACCACCGCCCAGCAGGGCTTCGGCATGGTGTAGTCTGCGTAGGCATCCCCTGCCCGTGTGGGAGTTTCCTTATAAATAACGGAGGGAGGGGAGAAATTCGCCGTAAGGTTGTATCTCTCCCTAAGAAGGGCGTCCATGATCTCAAGCTGAACGCCGCCTGTGAGATTGATGGTGATCTCCTTCTGCCCGTTCTCCCATTTGGAGTCGAGATACGGCTCCTCGTCGGACAATTCCGAGAGCGCTGCCGCCAATTTGGGGATCTCCTGCGCATCACCGCTTTTCGGTGTTACCATGACACGGAGAAAGGGGTGGGTCAGCCGTGCATTTCCGCAGTTTGCAGCGGATCCCACAAAAAGCCCCGTTTTCGCCGAGGTCAGACCGCACAGCGCTGCAATGTCCCCGGCTTCAACCTCGCCCGAGTCCGTGTATTTGCCCCCCGTGAACTTCCTGATTTGTGAAACCTTCTCCACATCGGGCTTTTTCCCGTCCTCCGCACTGACAGCGTCATTCTCGTCCTCTGACTCTGCCCCCTTCTCCGCACTCGATGAGAGGATGGGCACGGCATCTCTGTTTTTTATCTTTCCGCCAAACATACGGACATGGGCTACCTTACCCATTATTTTGTCGTGCTCGATCTTGAAAATGACGCCGCAGGTCTCATCCGTCTCTCTGAGGGAAGCATCAGGCATATATGCCGTCATAAAATCCGCAAGCTCAGTGATCCCAACGCCGTATTTGGCGCTTCCAGCAAGAACGGGAGTCAGAGAGCATGAAGCGACCGCCTCGTGCAGCAAAGCCTCAAGCCTGTCGGAGGACAGTACACGGTCACTGAGAAAAGCTTCCGCCGCCTCATCGTAAAGCTCGCACAAATACTCTGTGCCCACCGCGGCGAGGTGCTCTCCCTCAAGGGTTGACACACTGCAGTTCTGCTCTCCGCAGGCTGAAACAACACTGCATGGCATATATACATTGGCTTTATCCTTCCCCTGAATCCGCCGAAGCTCGCAAAGCACCCGTTCCATATCCGCACCTGCGCGGTCGATCTTATTGACGAAAACCATACGGGGCATTTTATGTTCATCGAGAGCGCGGATGATGTTCTCCGTGTGTGCGCGCACCCCTTCCACGGCGGAAACCACCACCACGGCAAAATCAAGGGCGGCAAGGCATCGCTCCACCTCACCTGCAAAATCGACGTGGCCGGGAGTGTCGATGATATTGATCCTGTCTCCGTTCCACTCTATGGATGCGGTGGAGGTACGAACGGAAATTCCCCGTTTTCGCTCAACGGAAAGGGAGTCGGTCCGGGCCGTTCCCTCGTCCACGCTTCCTGCCTGACGAACGGTTCCCGAAATAAACAAAAGCTGCTCGGTAAGGGAAGTTTTTCCGGCGTCCACATGGGCGAGAATTCCGATATTTCTGCTTTTCATCCTGTGTTCCGTTCCTGTTTTTTCTTAATTGAGAGTTTTTTCGGACAAACCGACATTGCAAAGGTGCCGCCCCGGCTTATGTCAATTCCAGATCATCGCAGTTCAGAAAATCCTGCGCGGCGATGAGGCTGTTTGTGGGAATTTCCGCCTTGCAGCCGCACTGCTTACAGCGTATGGTCAAATGATCGTCGTGCATCTCCGCTTCGTAATCTCCCCCGTCGGGACAAGCGCAGGAGATGGCGTTCTCCTCCTCCAGTTCCTTTATGACATAGTAAATAATGTCAAGGATCTGAGGATCGGAAAGCTCTCTTGTCTCACCGCGGTTTGCGGCAAGATCGGAAAAATCCGCTTCTCCGAGAAGCTCCATCAGCTCCTCCTCTGCCTTTTCCATTGCCTTTTGCACATTGTCGGACTTTCCCACAAAGCAGACATCCAGCCCCGAATAGGCGCAGGGGAGGGAGAAAAGCTCCTTCTCGAAGAACATCTGAGAGGAGATCATATAGCTGTGAGGCCCCGGGCAGGCAAAACAGGGTACGTTAAGGCGAACTTTTTTATCCTTTGTATATACGATCTCCATCTCGGAACCGCCGCAGGGGCATTTCAGACGGATCATATCTGCGCTCAAAGCAAAGACACCCACCATACTCATCACAGCGGCTCCGCACTCGGGACAGCGGTAAGCAACAGTGGTTTGTTTTTGGTCTAATACCATGGTAATACCTCGGTTTTCGTAATATATTGATTTATTATATCATATAATGATGAATAAAACAAGAGCTTCCTTCGGGCTTTAGGGAGCAGGGTATCGGGCATTCTCCGCCCCCTTGCAATCATCCCCGATTCTGTGGTATAATATTCTCATATTACCGCCCGTGAAAGGAGTGCCGCCATGTCCGTCAGTTTCCTTCGTGAGAACAATTCCATCCATATCCCCGTCGGCGACCTTGCAGGATTCGCCTATCCCAAAGAAAACCCTGCCGAGCTCACAAAACAATACGGTTTCATCCGCGACCAAATCTACGAGGGCTTCGACGGGACGGATGAGAAAAAAACGGAAGCCCCCGTCCGAGATACCCGAGAGACCGATGCTCTCCTGAGAGAAAGCATATCACGGGAGCTTCCCCTTGAGATCACCGCGGAATATGAAGGCATCCCCGTGACGGTCAGCGGAACCGCCGATATTGTTGCCTTTGACGGAATGTGTCATACAGTGGAGAAGGTCAAACTGAGATCCTTCCTCCCCTACTACATTACACCCTTTGACGATCCCACCCTTTTTGCCGAGACTGCCTGCTATGCCCATATGCTCGCCTGTGCCGAGGGGCTGAGCCGTGTCCGTGTGCGCATCACTTTCCTCAAGCGGACTACGGGAGACCGCATTTCCTGGTCTGCCTCCTTTTCGGCAAAGGTTCTCGAAAATCTTTTCCACGCCCTCATCAACCGCGCGGGGCCTTTTCTCAAGTTCACCTATGAACGGGCGGCTGTCATGCCCGAGGAAATTGTCAAATGCCCCTTTCCCTTCGGGAATATCCGTGAAGGGCAAAAGGATTTCGTTCTTGAGGCATTCCGCACCGTGAAACACGGAGGAAGTCTGTTTGTCTCAGCCCCCACGGGTATCGGAAAAACCATGGCTTCTCTCTATCCTGCCATCAAGGCTCTGGGTATAGGGGAAGCGGAAAAGATATTCTATCTCACCTCAAAAACCGTAACGGGGCTGGCTGCCCTGGATGCCGCCCGAGCACTCAACCGGCACATCCCCCATCTGAGAGCTGTCCTCGTGTCTGCAAAGGAAATGCAGTGTCCCAACCGTTTGAAAAAAGCGAAGGATCCCGTCTCCGTCACCTGCTCGGTCTGTGGGAACCGCCGCGACGGTCACGGCGATGACGGCACATTCTTCTCCTATGCAGAAAGGCAGCACAGCGCACTCCTCTCCTTATTATATTCCGATAACAGGATTTATACCACGGAAAGGATCACCCAAACGGCGGAAGAATATTCCGTCTGTCCCCATGAGCTGTCTCTTGATCTCTCCCTGTACTGCGACATCGTGGTTTGCGATTACAACTATGCCTACGACGATTCCGTTCGATTCATGCGTTATTTTAAAACCCATGAAACCCAAAACAAATACGTTTTTCTCATCGACGAGGCGCACAATCTCCCCGACCGCGTAAGGGAGATGTATTCCGCCAGTGTCACAGGGGAGCTTATGGATGAACTGCTTGGCATATGCCGCGGAGGAGAAGGAGAGATACCCGAACTCTGCCATGCCGTCGAAAGCGCACGGGACTACCTTGACACCGTAAAAAACCTGTGCCGAGAGGATGAGTATATCCATCACGAAAACGGAGTGGATATCCCCTGCGGCTACTACAAAAACAATGCCCTTGACGACCGATTCGTGAAAGTTTTCACTACCCTGTCCTCCGCACTCATAAAGCACATCAACGAGGGCGGTGACTATGCCGCAGAGCTTGCTCCCTACAAGAACATCATCCGCCAAATCGCCTTTGTGTGCTCCTTCTTCAACGACAAATTCTGCTTCTTTGCGGAAAAAATCGGAGAGAGCGTCTCCGTTGACCTCATGTGCCTTGACCCGTCGGAGATCATCTCTGCCATGAATCGCTCCGCAAAGGCTGTTATTCAGTTTTCCGCCACCCTCTCCCCCATGGAGTATTACAAAACGGTCAGCGGATGCCCCGATGCCGCAGAACTTGACCTGCCCTCCCCCTACGACCGCGAAAACCTCTGCCTCGTTTCCTTTGACAGCATCAGCACCCGATTCAGCGACCGCAAAGACTCCGCCTACGAAACAGCGCTGGTTCTGGCGGAGGCAATCTCGGCAAAGGAGGGGAATTACATTATTTATTTTTCCTCCTATGCTCACATGAAAACGGTAGTCAGCCATTTTGCCCATCTTATGCCCGAGGCGACCCTCGTGATGCAGCGCTCGGGTATGTCCTACAAGGAAAGGGAGCGCTTTATCTCCGTATTCGGTGACAGCCGTTATCGGAATGTGGTGGGCTTCTGCGTTCTTGGGGGAATGTTCTCCGAAGGCATCGACCTGACGGGGGAAAAACTCATCGGCGCCATCATTGTGGGAACGGGAATGCCGGGGCTTTCGGCAAAGCGGAACATTATGATGGAGTATTACGAGCGCACCACGGAAAAAGGACGGGAATTTGCCTACATCTATCCGGGGATGAACAAGGTGCTTCAGGCGGCAGGCAGAGTCATACGCTCCGAGAATGACCGCGGTATGGTATTGCTCATTGACGACCGCTACGGTGAGCCCGGAATGAAGCTGCTCTTTCCTCCACACTGGAAGCATATGAGATACACGGGGGATATTGAGTCCCTCAGGTATCTTTTAGAGGATTTCTGGGACGGGAAATAACTCTCCACCCTCCAAAAGATAGTGTTTGTCCAACAAAATATTACAACATTATGCCGAAATTCATTTTTTTATTTCGGCATACTTTATTTATGACGAAAATCGTGGTATAATAATAAATTGGAAATAAAAATTTGATTATGAAAGTGAATATAACCTATGGTAAGAGAGGATTTACGAAACATCGCCATCATCGCCCACGTTGACCACGGTAAGACCACTCTGGTTGATGAAATGCTGAAGCAGGGCGGCGCGTACCACGAAAATGCGGTTGTACGCGATCGTGTTATGGACTCGGGAGACCTTGAACGTGAACGCGGAATCACCATTCTTGCAAAAAACACCTCCGTTGTCCGCAACGGAATCAAAATAAACATCGTTGACACCCCCGGCCACGCTGACTTCGGCGGCGAGGTTGAGCGTATTCTCAAAATGGTAAACGGCGTTATCCTTCTCGTTGATGCCGCAGAGGGCCCCATGCCCCAGACCAGATTCGTTCTTCAGCGCGCCATGGAGCTGGGGCACCGCGTTATCGTTGTGGTAAACAAAATGGACCGCCCCGATGCGCGCCTTGATGAAGTGCCCGATGAGGTTCTGGAGCTTCTCCTGGAGCTTGACGCAACAGACGAGCAGCTGGACTCTCCCATGCTCTTCTGCAGCGGTCGTACAGGCGTTGCCACATACTCCCCCGACGAGCCCGGCATAAACCTCGATCCCCTCTTTGACACCATCGTAGATTATATCCCCGCCCCCGAGGGTGAGCCCGATGAGCCTCTGCAGCTCCTTGTTTCCTCCATCGACTACAACGACTATGTGGGCCGCATCGGTATCGGACGCATTGAGCGCGGCAGTGTAAAAGTGGGTGCTGATGCCATGATCGTCAACTATCACACCCCCGATATCCCCCCGAAGAAAACCAAAATCGTTTCCCTCTTTGAGTTTGACGGGCTGGGCAGAAAAACTGTAGAGTCTGCCACGGTGGGTGACATCGTATGCTTCTCCGGTGCCGAAAACATCACCATCGGCGACACCATCACCTCCCCCCTCGCTCCCGATGCACTTGAATTTGTCAAGGTCAGCGAGCCCACCATGGAAATGACCTTTGCAGTCAACGACAGCCCCTTTGCAGGACGCGAGGGCAAATTTGTCACCTCCCGTCAGATCAGAGAGCGTCTTTACAAGGAGACCCTGAAGGACGTTTCCCTCCGTGTTACCGACGGTGAGACCACCGACTGCTTCAATGTTGCAGGCAGAGGCGAAATGCACCTTTCCATCCTCATTGAAACCATGCGCCGTGAGGGTTATGAGCTCTGCTGCTCCACTCCCCGTGTGCTCTACAAGGAGATCGACGGCGTAAAGTGCGAGCCCATGGAGCGCGTCTCCATCGACGTTCCCGAGGAATATGTGGGCTCCGTTATCGAAAAGCTCAGCTCCAGAAAGGGCGAGCTTATTGAAATGGGTCTCCACGGCAGCCGCATGAAGATCGAATACTCCATCCCCGCAAGATGCCTCTTCGGATACCGTTCCGAATTCCTCACCGACACTCGCGGCGAAGGTATTCTCAACTCCCTCTTTGACGGTTACCAGCCCTACAAGGGTGAGATCACCACAAGATACACAGGTTCCCTTGTTGCAAGCGAGGACGGCGAATCCACCTCCTACGGTCTCTACAACTCTCAGGACAGAGGTATTATGTTCATCGGCGTTCAGACCCCCGTTTACGAAGGAATGATCGTTGGCGAATGCCCCAAACAGGAGGATATTGCCCTCAATGTATGCAAGAAAAAGCACCTCACATCCATCCGTTCCGCAGGTGCCGACGAAGCCCTCCGTCTTGTGCCCCCGAAGGTATTCTCCCTGGAGCAGGCAATCGAGTTCATCTCCGAAAGCGAGCTTCTTGAGGTAACACCCAAGAGCATCCGTCTCCGCAAGAAGATTCTGAACACGGAGCTCCGTCTGAAGGCGGAAGCAAAGCTGAAGAAGGCTCAGGGTTAAACAACAGATATTGAAAAGGATATGGTTTGTATCGTGATGACACAGCCATATCCTTTTTATCATTTGTATTTAACATTAGCCGCAAGCAGTGCCTCATTGCCGTCCTTCACAACAAGATCGGCAAGGGGTTCCTCGGCACCGTGGAACACAATTTCATCAAATTCACCGCATTCCGCAAAGGCACTCTCGCCCACCTCGGTGATCTCCCCCTTCACCGTAACGGAGCCGAGAGCCCTGCAGTCGCTGAACAGGTAGTCGGGCAGCTTTGTGATGCCGCTGCCGAGGGTCACTTTTTCCAATTCCGTACAGCTGTTGAAGCAGCGGATACCCACCTTTTCCACCGTGTCGGGAATGGTTATTTCGCGAAGCCCCGTGCAGTTGATGAAGCATCTTGCCCCGAGTTCACGGACATTTTTGCCGAAGTTTACCTCCCTGAGTGATTCGCAGTTGAAGAAGGTTCCGTCTCCCAGCACTTCCACACAGTCGGAGATGGTCACAGTTTCAAGTTCCTTGCAGTTCATGAAGAAATTCTTGTCAAGCTCACGCACCACAATGCCGTCCACCACATCGGGGATGACAAAACTCTCCCAATCCCCCGTGTAATCGTCTGGGCGGAAGGAAAGAACGCCGTTTTGGGTAATGCTGAAGCACTTCATGCGGCTGCTCCATACCATGTTTACCTCATCGAGCCCCGTCATCTCCAGTGCTTTTTGGTAATTTGCCTCCTGCAGTCTCTTCTCCGAATCGGAAAATCCCTCCAATTTGGTGAATTCCTCAATTGCAAGGTCGTACTCACCCTTTGCCAGATACCCCTCCGCCTTGGAATAGCGCACTGTTCTGCCGACAAACGGTGCCATAACAGCGGCGGCAATCACCACGGCTGCTGCGGAAAGGATCAGGATAAACTTCGTCTTGTCGGAGATGCCCTTTTTTTGCTTCCTCGGCTTTTTCTTTGATGCAAATGTACCTTGTACCGAAAGCTCCTTTGCCGCCTCCGTAAGATATGCCTCGTCAAAATGCTCGTCAAGCCACTTTTTTTCGCATCCGCAGGCACCGCACACCGCCCCTTCACAGGCAAGGTTCACCTGTCCGCAGGCACAGCGCCAGGCACCCATCAAGGGCTCATCGGGGTAATACTTCGCCTCCACCACACCACTGCATACATAGCGAATGGCTTCGTACATCGGATCCGTCTGCCAGATGATCCCCTGCGTCGGGAGGACGGTTCCCTTTGCTCCCTCCGAATTCTCCCAGACCCGTCCGCCGCCGTATTTCACGGATTTCACCGTAATATATGCGTACACAGCACCCTCGGGGATCTCTCCGTCGTGCTCTCCTTCCGATTCTCCCAAATGAAAGGTTATATTGTCAACCGTCGTCAATGTCTTGTGCCTTGCATCAAAAAATTCCGCAGACGCCGACACCCATTCCACATCAAAACCGCCGCAGGGGACTATGACAGCCGACAAAACGATACCGCTTTCCTTCGACGGCACCGTGAGCTTCACTCGCTTGATATAAACAGGACAGACTTCAATCCATTCTTTCTGCTCCCTGTCGCTGAGAATACGGGGATAGGTGTTCTGTTCCATAATTGTACTCCATTGATATCTTGATTATGGTATTGATTATATCACGGAGAGCATCTGCGGTCAACATTTTTTTGTAAACATCCCCGTTTACGCCAACTTACCGAGGGTATCCACCGCTTCATGGCAGAACATTCTGCAGTGTTCATTTATGTAGTAGTAAAACGAACTGGGGCATAGTTTCCCGAAATGCTCCCCTGCCGCAAAGGTTTCCGAATCGAGTGCAAGATAGAATCCGTCTCTGTCCGGCTCTGCATATGCCGCACTGTTTCCCCTGTACCCTGAAGCCAGAAGAACGGCGCAGATAGAAAGAAGATTGCTCATCTCATCAAAACGATAGATTACATGACGGCTTTTTATTACTTTCTCTTCGAGGTATTGCCTGTATTCCGTACCCATTTGCTCCTCTCTCCGCGTTCGCTCTGCTTTTCCTCCCTCTGCCCCACACTCCGAGCCCCCATGTGACATGGTCAGCTTTGTCACAAACAATTCACAGCCTCCTGCCTTGGAACGGTAAAGCTGAACGAATACCTTCCCCTCAAGACCGTTGAATCCGCACCTTGCCTTTGCCTCTCTCATCAGGCTTCGGAACACCTCTTTGGTTCGCGTACTGTTCATGTTATTATCCAAATCAAAATCCCGCATATCTTCTGCCGAAAGCATGACCTTCAGCTTGGAGTCGCTGATCTTTATCAGCTCCATTGGTGTGTTCACTCCTCTCTTTCCTCTTGTGCCTGCTTTGGTTCACCATTTCAGTCCGCCGTCACATCACCGACACAGGCTTTTCTCACTAATATATATTATAGTCTACTTCACGAAAAAATGGTACCCCAAAAAATCTGGAAATTCAGGCATCCGATCACTTGAAAAAAACACAAAAATATTGTATAATGTTGAAAAGTATGCTACCTCAACTCAGAAGAAAGGATTTTTTCGGCACAAAACCTCTCTCGCCGAATCCGGGAACTGTATATGCAAAAGCTTCGCACCGGTGCCGCTTACCACGGTTGCCGTATGCTCCATCATGTTGCATCAGATATGCGCGATATGGCGGACAACCACATGAACACCGTTGTGCACATGATGTCCCACACCGACTGGGAACGTCACTACAAGGTAATGAAGGATATTGTTGATGTCTCACGGGAGGCAGGACTTGAGGTCTGGATGGACAACTGGGGGCTCGGCGGTCCTCCCGGGGATGTTTCCCATTTTCTCGCCTACCACCCCGAAGCACACATCATCCGTTCAAACGGTGAGCCCGACCCCATCCGAGTCTGCCTCAACTCCCCCGCCTTCCGTCAGTTTATGCACGAATGGATCGATGCGGTATCGGAAACGGCTGCAACCACCGTTTTCTGGGACGAGCCCCACCTGCCGAGCAGTGATGACGGCGTCTACACCTGCACCTGCCCTCTCTGCCGCAGTAAATTTGAGGAAGAATACGGCAAGCCCATGCCTGACTTGATGGACGACGATGTTTCGGAATTCCGTCTTTCCGTGATTGCGGATTTTTTCAGTGATGTTTGCTCCTATGCCGCGTCAAAGGGACTCAAAAATGCGGTCTGCGTCATGCCGGGCGCCCACCACGGAATCCACCCGGGCACCCTCGACCGAATCTGCCGAGCTCCCGGTCTTGACAACATCGGCACAGACCCCTACTGGAACCGAAAAGCGGTGAACCCTTACGAATTTGTCTACAACAAAACAAAGGAGACCCTTGCCATTGCAGACCGCTTCGGGAAGGATCACAACATCTGGATACAGACCTATGACACACCCCGTGGGAAAGAAGAGGAGATCGTCCAGGCGACAGAGGCGGCATATGATGCAGGGGCGCGAACCATCCTCGCATGGGGATATTTCGGCAGCATCTCCAATAACTACCGCGCCGAAGACCCCTATCTCGTCCGCGCAAAAACCAATCAGGCATTCGCAAGAATATGGGAATGGGAGAGAGACCGCATCCTTGCGGAAAACAGACGCCTTGTGGGATTTACAAAATAGAATGGAAAAACCTCTTGTTCGCGGTAAAACAACGCCTTTGAACAAGAGGTTTTCACTTTTATCATACATGGAACCGTCTGTGCAGTTCTGAAACAAACTTTTTGCCGCGGAAGATAAGCTCTGCAATCAGCAGAGACACGCCCACACCGATGGGAATCGTCACAAAGGGGGTAGGGTCAGCCGCGCCTGTCAGCCAGAGGATCACGGAAATGAGCGTACCGAACAGACTGAGCACAAAATATATCTGATACTGGGAGTTCTTACTTCTGTCAATATAACTCATTACAAAATAGAACACGTTCATCGCCGCAAAGGTAATGGGGATAACATAGTTCACACTCCAGCCGTGCCATCCCGTCACCTTGTCCCAAAGGAGACAGAGCAGGACGGAGATGATTCCCTCATAAAGAATATTTTTCGGTATATTCTTCCGCTTTCTCACCCCCACAACGATAATAAGCCATGCGCATCCCACACCAAGAGAGAGGGGAACATACAGCTTCAGATGGGGGATAAACGAAAAGTTGATGATATTGATAACGAGAATAGCCACAATGGCGGCAAAGGTGGTGATCTTGACGATAAGGTCATATGACACCTTCACCCTGACCTTCGGAAACACACCGTAATCTTCCGCCTGCCCACCGGAAATCATCTTCCCACAAAGGGGACAGTGGCTTCGCTTGCCTGTGATATTCACACCGCAGCTATCGCATTTTATCATGCAGAGATCACTCCTTTCTCATAGATTCGCCCCGATTCTCTTGTGTATCAAGACTCAAACTCCTTCGCGGAATAATTGGCAGATACAGTCACACCGCTTTCGTCGCCGCCCACTTCGGACACACACTTTGCGATCATGCGGAAAAAGGCTCTTTCCACATCATGCTCACAAAGAACGCCCGAGAAAGCGATAACCAGACGATCCCTGTATGAGCAGATACAGACCTGCCTTGCGGGACTGCTGTTGAACACCTCAAATCCCTTCACATAGTCCGAAAGCTCGTCGGGCATCTCCACCCTTCCCACATTGGAGAGGCAGATGGTTCTCCTCTTGTTTGCAACACGTTGGGAGATGCCCATTGCAATATCCTTGAAGAAAAGGGGCACCATGCGGATGCCGAAATTCTGCTCCAACCCCACCTGAGAGGATATTTTTTTCTGCATATTCTCCCTCGTCAGCTCTCTTCCAAAGGAATCGTTGACCTTTTTAACAATAGAATCAAAATCGGCGCCGTACTTCGCAAAATCGTACACCACATGGATCATGCCGAAAAAATTTCTCGCCGTGTTCGATTCAAAATAGTTTCTGAGATTAACGGGGATGGCAACGCTCACCGCTTTTTTCCGATCTCTCGGCTCCATGGTTGAATATATGGAAGAAATAAGCACAGCGGTAAGAAACACGGTCATGGTTGTGTTGTAGGCGTGCGCCGCCTTTTTGATGCTCGCCGCACTGACCTCCCCTTCCGTTACAAGCTGTCTGAAATCGGGTGTTTTCGGCTCGCTGAAACGGTAGATGCGCTTTTTCGTTTTCTTTCCGAGAAATTCATTCAGCCCAAATCCGTTCTCAGCCCCCGCGCCCTTTCTGTAATGCTGAGAAAAACTGTCTGCCTCCATTTCTCTGGCGGTAAGGTCGGGGCCGATATCCATTTTCAAAACCGGAAGCTCGTGACGAAGGCAAAGATAGTTGCCGACAAGTGTGCGAAGGAACATCACAGCCCCTGTACCGTCGCAAATGGCGTGGAACACCTCAAAATTGATCCTGCACTTGTAATAGGACACATCAATAAGAAGCCCGTGGGTGTTTCGTGTATAGAGGGGTTGGAGAGGCGTATCGGTTTCCTCGTGGACAACGGGACTCTTTCCGCTGTCCTCAAGGTAGTACCAGAACATTCCTCGGCTCACCGTCTCACTGAAGGAAGGAAACGCCTCCATCGTCAGATCCAGTGCCTTCTGCAACGCATCGGGATCTATCTCTTCGCGGAGGGTACAGGAGATTCTGAACACCTCGCTGTCGTCCTCGGAAACCAAGGCAGGAAAGATCTTCGCTGCGTTATCAAGTTTCTTCCAACTGTTTTTTCGGCTCAAACCCATCCGTCATTTCATCCTTTTCTGTTGGTAAAAAATTCTGTATATGCCTATATATCTGCGCAGTCAGAGGAGTGGTGGGCGGCAAGCTGAACATTCCGTGGATCCCGTTTCGGATCATGACGGTCTTTATGTCGCATCCCCCGTCCTTCAGACATTTTCCGAGAGCTCTCCCCTCATCGCGCAGGGGATCGAATTCCATGGTAACAAGCAAAGTTTCGGGCATTCCCGAAAAATCGGTGTTGTTCAGCGGAGCAAAATAGGGATGGCGGTAATCCTCCTCTCCCGATGCATAAAGCTCCATATAATCATTCAGCTTTTTGACTGTGAGCAGATAATCCGTACCGTTTTCAAAAACAGACTGAAACGGTGTTTTCTCGCTGTATGCCCACTTCTTCATCTCCCCATATCCGCGATAGTCTCCGAGTGCGGACGGATAGATCAAAATCTGTCTCTTCGGCATGACCCCTGCCCTGTCCCTCGCTATTATCGAAGTCATAAAGGCAAGAGTGGCGCCTGCGCTGTCTCCGATGAGAATAATGTCCTCCGCCTTTGCCTGATACCAGTCCTCCGAATGACGAAGAATCTCCTGCGTCACCGCATAGCAATCCTCCACACCTGACGGGAATCTGTACTCGGGCGCCAATCGGTAATCCACGGAGATCACCTTATACCCAGTTCGCTGTGCAAGATGGGCGCAGACATTGTTATAGCTGTCAAAATCCCCTGTGACAAAACCGCCCCCGTGAAAGAAAATCATAAGAGGTGCGATCTTCCCATCACGGCTGAAGCAGCGAGTCAGAATTTCGCGGTCGGGGAAGCGTATGATCCGTTCCATCTGATTACAACCGAACTTTTTGTAATACGGATTAAACCTTCGCTCCTTCCGCCGTTTTGCCTCATACTGATTCTTTAAATCCACATCATATTTTGAAAGGGCGGCAAGGGCTGTCCTTATGATTTTGTTCATACAGTCTCCGTTTGGATTCCCCCATAACCGAGCAGATACAGTTTTGAGTCTGCACGGCTTTTTTCATATTATACCACATTTCTTACCTGTTTTGAAACACTTTTAATTGAGATATTTATGTGCAATGTATGAATTTTCTCGCGATTGCGAGGGATTGCAGGATGGGGTACGCAAAAAAAATCAAAAATTGCGGAAAAAAATTTTTGTGTACCCTTGACGAATTGTCGATGACGAGATATAATATTATTGTATAAGTATGCTGTGAAAGTTTTGCCGTTTGGGGGATATTTTTATGCGATTGATCAGGTTTGTCACGGCGGCGGCTGCCGTACTGCTCCTGTCCTCTGTTCTCATTTCCGCCTCCGAGCCTTCCTATGTGGACGGCGAGGTGGTTTATCACCAGGATTTTTCCGACATCTCCGAGGTTGCATCATCGGGAATCAAAAAAGGGACGTCAAGTTCCACCGGCTCCGATATCGCCGTCACAAATGATACCCTTTCCATATCAACAAGCGACGACGGCAGAGTTTATGCCATTCTCCCAAAATCCGACTGGACCGATTCTTTCACCGTGGAATTCGATTTCACCTTCAGCAAAAACTCCTCCCAAAACGGTTATCTGGGTGTCATGCTTACCTCCTCGGGAGATGAGCCCGGCAATATTTCACAGGTTATCATCCGTGCAAAAGGCTCCGTTGACGACTTCGGCGAGGTTTCCGATACGCTTGCGGAAAGCTTTGCAAAGGGAGAGAAAATCTCCGTGAAGATTCCCGTGGAAAACGGTGTTCTCCGAAATCTCTTTATAACGGCAAACGGCATCACGGAAGAACTGGAGCGCACCGGTCTCCTGGTAATCGGCTCCGGCAACAGAGGATTTTCCGCACGAAATGCGGGAGTGACCATCCCCGAGGTTTACATAGTAAACGGCACGGAGTACAAAGAAAAAACGGGCGTTTATGCCGATCTCTCCTATGCCTCCGATGACACGGTTGAAACATCTCCCGACACAGGGGATCTCCCCGTTGTGTCAACACTTATCGTTGCGGCGTGCTCCTTCCTTGCCATCAAGCAGTTAAAGTGCTCGGAAAAATAAAAACCAAATAAAACACAAAACCATCGTCAGCCCGGCAGATTAACCGAACTGACGATGGTTTTCTTTTGTTATTCTGCGCATCCGCCGCCGTCAACGCAGGAATCACAATCACTGCAAGCGGCAAACTCGATGCCCTCGCCTGTTTCCTCCATCTCCGCCGCCTTTATCATAATAGCGCACTCGATCCTCTTGCGGAACAGCTTGCAGCCGTAATCGTAAATACCGCGGATGCTTCCCGTTGCATGGTATGCGTTTGCGGCACAGCCTCCCGAACAGTACAGCTTCGCGAAGCAGTCGTCGCACTCGGGTCTGGCATAAACATTGCAGAGCTTGAATTCGTCACGGAGAGAAGTGTTTGTCACACCCGTGAACACATCACCCATTTTGTATTTTTCGTCCCCGACAAACTGGTGACAGGGGTAGAGATCGCCCGTGGGTGTCACGGCAAAATATTCGGTGCCCGAGCCGCATCCCGCAATTCTCTTGTAGATGCAGGGGCCGTGGGTCAGATCGATCATGTAGTGGTAGAAAGTAAAGCCTCTGCCCTCCTTCTTCCGCTTGATCATTTCCTTTGCCAGAATCTCATATTGCTCAAGGAGCTTCGGCAAATCCTCCTCGGTCAGAGCATATTCCGTACCGGGAGGGGAAACCACGGGCTCCATGCTCAATTCACGGAATCCCATGTCCGCCATGTGGAAAATATCCTTTGTAAAGTCCACATTGTTGTGTGTAAATGTGCCGCGCATATAGTAGCCTTCATGGTTGCGGCTTTCGGCAAACTTCTTGAATTTCGGAAGGATGCGGTCGTAACTGCCAACCCCCGAGTAGTCTTTTCTTAATCTGTCGTGAATTTCCCGTCTGCCGTCAAGGCTGAGCACAACGTTGTGGCACTCTCGGTTGGCAAATTCGATCACGTCATCGTCAATGAGCATACCGTTGGTGGTAAGGGTAAAGCGGAAATTCTTGCCTGCATCCTTTTCGATGCTTCTTGCATACGCCACAAGCTGCTTCACCACATCAAAATTCATGAGAGGCTCGCCGCCGAAAAAGTCTACTTCCAGATTCACATGATTGCCGCTGTTTTCCACCAGAAAATCAAGAGCTCGCTTGCCCACCTCAAAGGACATAAGCGCACGCTCACCGTGGTACTTGCCCTGTGCGGCAAAACAATACTCGCAATTCAGATTGCAGGTGTGGGCAATGTGGAGACAGAGCGCCTTAACGGTGGTGTAACGATTCTTGAAGTCAAATGCGCGATTCTTGTAAATATCTTCGGTAAATAACTTCTTTTCGGCAATGAGAGTCTCGATATCGCCGATGCACTCGTCAATGTCAGCGGCGGTAACGTCCTCAACAGCGGCGTATTTTTCGAGGATGGCTGTTTTTATATCCTCACGGGTACTTCCCTCGTACATGGCAATGATGTCATACGCCACCTCGTCCACCACATGAACGGAGCCGCTGTATACGTCAAGGACAATATTGTAACCGTTTAATTTGTACTGATGAACCATAATAAATCCTTTTTATGTAAAATGAAGAGTAAACTACTGTGGGCTTCGCGAAGGATAATCCCAATCCAAGCAAACTCCCCCCTCGGGAACCGGCATACAGCCACAGCTTCACAAAAACCAAAACTCCGACTGACGCCACCCTCAGAGAATATCGTGCAATCACAACTTCACCAAAACCCAAGCTCCGACTGACGCCACCCTCGGGGGATCTCCTGCGCCTCAAACCGCACTTCCCCGAGCCTGCCCGTGGGGGCTTCCCCACAAAAAATAACGCTTGCTCAGCTGGTGAACAAGCGGCATTTTTTTGGAATCCGGAATTACTTCTGATCCTTGTTTTCGCACTTCTGGTTTGCAACACCGCAGGATGTCTTGCAAGCAGACTGGCAGGATGTCTGGCATTCGCCGCAGCCGCCGTTCTTAACGCTCTTCTGCAGATCGCGAGTAGCAAGTGTCTTGATTCTCTTCATGATAAAAATCTCCTTGTAATGATAATCTGATTAACATTAAAATTATATCGCAAATTTTCCCGGTTGTCAATACATTTTCCAAACAATTCTCTATTTCACCACAGAAATATGCCCCCGAAAGGCTCCGCGGAGAGTCGCAGGATTCAAATCAAGCCGCAGAATCCCATAAAGCGCCTCCTTTATCTCCTCCGTTATCACCTCGCCCGGCACAACAACGGGGATCCCCGGAGGATAGGCAAATACATAATCTCCGCTTACCGCATCGGTGGGCAGCTCACTGAGCGCCACGGTTTCCTTTTCCCTCAGCCTCGCTTCGTGGGGTGTCATCGCCTGCTTTCTCGCCGTCACGGGACGAATCTTCCCATCCTCCGCCAAAGGTCCGCCCCGGGCACCGCAAGCTCCATCCCTGAGCGCCGTGCAGAGCAGGTCTATGTCCCCCTTTTCCGTATCGGCACCCGGCATAAGGAGCACATATCCTGCCGCCGCCATTTCGGGCTCAATATTGTGCCGCCGCAAAACTGCCGCAAGCTCCACTCCCGTCATGCCGTCGGCTGAGATCACCCACTTTGCCCTGTCATAACCATAGATTCTCTCCGCCGACACCGTATTGCCGCCGAAAAGCCGCACTCCCAAAAGGGAGCTAAGCACACCCTCTCCGTACCCGAGCACCTCGCGCCATCTGCCGAAGAACGCATCACGGGCCCCATCGTCTGCAAGCAGTCTTGTGCATCCGTCCAGGGACGACATCAGCAGGTAGGACGGACTGCTTGTCTCAAAAACGGAAAGCTCCGCCGCATAACGCTCCGCATCAACAAGGTCTCCGCCAATGTGCGCCACCGCAGTCTGCGTCAGGGACGGCAGGGTCTTGTGGAAACTCTGGATAACGATATCCGCACCCGAGGACACTGCCCCTCGCACTCTCTCATCAAGAAAGCCGAGATGTGCGCCGTGTGCTTCGTCCACGATAAGAGGCACCCCTCTGCCGTGACACACCTTCGCTATGGCTGAAATGTCGCTTACCACCCCGTCGTAGGTGGGGCTTGTTACGATAACCGCCGAGGCTGCCGAATGATCTTCCAATGCCTTTTCGACATCGTAGGGAGACACGTCAAGGCAGAAACCGAAAGTGTCATCCGTGGGGGGATCAATGTATACAGGGCGCGCTCCAACCAGCTCTGCGGCGTTGTAGACCGCTTTGTGGCAGTTTCTCGCCATAATGACCTCTCCCCCGAAGGGAACAGCACATCTGACCGCCGCAAGGATTCCCCCCGTGCTTCCGTTTATGAGGAAGAATGACCGTTTTGAGCCGTACACACGAGAGAGCAGTTCCATGCCGTCCCGAAGAATCCCCGTGGGGTCGTGAAGATTGTCAAACCCATCGATCTCCGTCATATCCATGGCGGCACCGAGCCCGTTCAGATAGTCATACCGCCCCGAGCGCTTGTGTCCCGGCATATGAAAGGGTACCCTGCCCTTCGCCGAAACAGAGCGAAGCATGGTATCAAGTTTTGTGTCCTTCATTCCAAAGCCTTTCTCACTCAAACAACCGAAAAATCGGATTTTCAATACTGTTTCATATATTATACTTTTTTTTGCCCCGTCCGTCAATCCGCATTTCGTCCAATATTGCCCCACCGCCTCAAAATACGGACAAAAAAAGTCGGAAACACCGTTTTTTTGGCATTTCCGACCGTTTTGATTTGATTACTTCAGCATTTCCTGACCGCCTGTTACGGGAACAGCCTGACCTGTCTCATACTTCTGAGCAATGATGTAGAGAACCGCTGTTGCCAAGTCCTCAACACGGCATCCGCGTCCCAGAGGAACCTTGGATTCGTAGGACTTTCTCACATCGTCCACTGTCTTTGCGCCGGGCACCTTGCCTGCCTTCAGATACTGAACGAACAGTCCCTTCTCGGGGTCAGACCACAGGGGTCCGTCAAGGAAGTTGCCGGGGCATACCGCATTGACCTTGATGCCGTAGGGTGCCAGCTCCATGGCGAAGGACTGAGTAAGACCGAGTCCGCCGAACTTACTGCCTGCGTAGGCAAAGTTCTTGTTGGAACCCGAAAGACCCGACTTGGAGTTGATCTCGATAATGTCAGCCATATACTCGGGAGCCGCCTCGCGCTGGAGTTTCATCACCTTGGATGCGTACTTTGCGCAGAGGAAGTATGCGGTGTAGTTGACCGCAGTTACCAGCTCAAAGTTCTGCTTTGTCATCTCGTCAAGGGAGCCTGCGCGAACGATACCTGCGTTGTTTACGAAAATATCCAGACCGCCGAATGCAAGAACGGTTTCTTCCATCATCGCCTTTACGCTGTCCTCGTCGGAAACGTTGCCTGCTACGGGAAGGGTGGGAACGCCGAATTCCTCAGCGATCTTCGCCGCTGTCGCCTCCGCACCTGCCTGATTCATGTCCGCAATCACCACGGATGCGCCCTCTGCGGCAAGGTGGCGTGCAATGCCCTCGCCGAAGCCCTGTGCGCTTCCCGTTACGATGGCAATCTTGCCTGTCAGCTTCTTTCCGCTGCCTGCCGCAAGGCTTACCTTTGCACGGTAGGATTCAACCTCCCAGTTCACGATAAAGTCAACCATAGCCGGAGCCATGTGGGAAACGCCGCCGAAGTTCTCGCTGAGAACCGTGATCTTCATGGCGTCTGCCCATACAGCGGCTGCAGTACGGGCCTCCTTCAGTGATGCGCCGAGGGTGAACATACCCACACCCTTTGCAAATACGACCTTGGGCATAAATCCGCGGCGTGCGGTCAGCTCATCGAATGCCGCCTTGATATCGGCGGGCTCGAAGGATTCAAGATACAGCGGCTCCGCCTTGCAGTAAACCACATGGTCGGGGGAAAGGGGCTCCTTCAGTGCCGCAAATGCTTCACGGGATTCGGCAAACTTCAGAATCTGACGATTCACCTCAAATACGCAGGATGCCTGTCCTTCCGCGTTGTAAAGCATACGGAGAACAGGTGCGATC